>CAZUTN010000188.1:0-2572 GCA_964623365.1 uncultured Candidatus Bathyarchaeia archaeon | reverse complement strand
AGATGCTGGCGCGCTACTGGCGTGAGAGGATCAACGAGATCCCCAAGGGGGAACTAGCATAGTCATCCGCCCGCTATGCGCGACCCCCTCTCCTCCGCTTGAAATGAAGGCGAGACGCAGCGACGACACACACATTCTCTGAGCACATGGTCACAAGCTGGTGGACACGGGCAGAGGACCTGAAGTCCAAAGCCCTTGTGGGCGCATTTCAAGACAATTTCATAGAGTCCGATCATACCGTTCTTCTGTTAGCGTCTTGCCCCAGATTCGATGCGTCTTCTCCTGAGTCTTGTGAAATCCCGCCGAGTGATACAGATGCGCCGCCGACTTCAGGTCGCTGACTGTCCATAGAAAAACGGACTTGAACTCGCGGCGACGGCAAAACCGTATGGCTCTGTCTAGAAGATCTCGCCCGAGCCCACGGTCACGCATGGCAGGATGCACAAGGAACCAACGCAATTGCGCTTCCGAATTCGACTCACCGACAATGCCAATTGAACCGACTATCTCTCCGTCCATTTCTGCAATCCATAGACAGTCTTTCCGACCGTCATATGAAAGGGCAAACCTTGCCAGACTCTCAGCGACATAACTCTCAAACGTGCAATCCCATCCGTGCTCCTTCGCATACAAGACGCCGTGAAGATAGATGACATGACCGATGTCCCCGGGTCGGAGCCTGGAGCGTATGCGCCAGTTCTTGCGGGTCTCTCGCGTCTTTTCCAAGACTTGCGCTCTCCTGCTCTCGATCCCGGTCAGCAGGATAGAGACCGAACGAGTTGGCTGTTTCGATTTTTTGGACTGTTCCGGAACGCTCCAATTTATTGGACTAGGCCGTGTAGCGCGCGTCTGTCTTTGGAGGTGCCTGCGTCCCCGGAGGGCCGGGAAGCGGCGGCAACGGCGGTGGAATCCCAATGGTCTTCGAGATCAGGATTGCCTCTGCGATTGCAGTGCTTGACACTGCTTGGACAACCTGAGCCGGAGGCGACTTCTTCTCCTTGTGCTCCTGAAGGATTCGCTGCATTTCATCTCTCTCACCCTGAATCTTCGCGCGCCCCTTGATGCTGATCTGAGCGATGGCAGGGGTGAAGTTCACTGTAAAGACGAACGGTGCCTGCAGACTTCCGTCGCTCTGTTCTTCTATGCCCAGCATGTTGATGTTCACCGCGATCTGAATCTGCGACGGCAGTTCCCTATCCGTATCCCACAAACGCTCGCCCGACAGGTTCGTCACATAAACGCTGACTTTCCGCAACCCGAACCACAGGCACACCACCCTCTCACTCTTCGCTCTTTAACCTTGTCAAAAACAGCCCGCTTTCATCTGCACCTTTGACAGTACACTTCCAATGAATCATTTATGTGTGCGTTCCATTTTGTTTTCTACTTTGCGTGTCACCTTGGAACGCAAAATCGAAACCGCAAGCTGTGATGACATTGCTGGAAGTATTGGCGAATTACGTCGCGACGAGAAAAAGAGCAAGAAATGGAAAAACCTACGAATCCCCGCGGATCTACTTGCCGACGAAGCTGACGTGTGATTCAGGCTTTCCGCTTGGTGGGGAGACGGTTAGGGTGAAGGTGAGAGTACAGGGCCGCCGCATACTAGTGGAGAGGGCTTCTAGGAAAGACTTGGAGAGGTTTGGGGAGCTGCCCATTAGGCGTAGAAGACGCCGCAAGGGGCGGTGATGTGCGCTACTTTCGAGGGATCCGAATGCGCTTTGGCGAATGACTCCGGCTCAGATATCCCTCGCGATCGATCTCCCCGGCCCTTATCCGCGTCGAAGAGATTGGCACGAAGTCCTCAGCCAGGACCATTCTAATCGAGACTACTGAAAGCGGCCTGAGCCGGCGGCGCTTCCTTATCATGTTTATCCTGTCAGCCATCCTCTTTGTCACTCGACTTACCACAAGTGCGCGAACTGTTGAATCGTTGATCGCAGGACCGTACGGATCGTCCAGAGGCACTATTCTGCTCCTTTGAAAGAGCCCCTCTTTCTTGAGGAACGAGACGAGTTCGCGTCTTCTCTTCGAGTATGGATCGACCCTATGACCTTTCCTCAGCCGTCGGACAAAGCCGTTCCTGCTCAATCCGATTAGGACCTTGTCGCCCGCGCGAAAGGACGTTCTGAGAAGGATCTTGTGTCCTCTGTGAAGGGCGTCAAATGTTCCTCCGACTGCTACTTCTCGGAAGAATCTTCTCTTGGGTGTCATAGAATACGAGCCCCCGTGAAATCTAAGCGACACGAGAAAGTCTGCGCCTTCGGAAAACGCGCCCTCACAGCTCGCAAGACGCTGGTTGCCAAGTCCTCTTCAGCGATCGCGTGCACGGCCTGCCCGAGCATGTTCTGCGTCGCACCGATCGCTCCAGCGCTTTCCATGCATTCTATGAGCCGAGCAGTCTGCGGACTGAGCAATCCCAGCCCATGTGCGAACGCCTTCGAAGCTCTCATGAAACTGCGCGGCTTCAAATCCTGCTCGATCGATCTCAGGGTCAAGCTGCCTAGAGCGTTGACTTTCTTCCTGAGATTCTTGGACCTAAGAACCGTCTTGGTGGATATTGGGCCGAAGC
>CAZUTN010000187.1:0-2582 GCA_964623365.1 uncultured Candidatus Bathyarchaeia archaeon | reverse complement strand
ATTCGAAAATGTCGGCAGCCATTCCAGCACAGTCACCAACATTGTCGCCAACTAGATCGGCTACGACGGCCGCGTTTCTGGGATCGTCCTCAGGTATGCTCTTCTCAACTTTCCCGACGAGGTCTGCCCCTACGTCTGCAGCTTTCGTGTATATGCCTCCACCAACTCGCATGAATAGTGCTAGAAGGGTGCCTCCAAACCCGAATCCGAGAAGAACCTCCGGGGCGGATCTCTGATATGTCATGAAGATTATGGTCCCTCCAAAAAGTCCGAGCCCGTCGGTCAACATGCCAGTTATTGTGCCTGACCTGTAGGCGATCCTGAGAGCGTCACGGAAGCTGCGTCTTGCCGCGGAAGCCACTCTAACATTTCCTCTGACCGCCATATTCATGCCCAAGTATCCAACTGAGGCTGAGAAGATCGCGCCCATCAAGAAGGCGCCGGCTCTGCCGACTGCGATCTGAAAAGGACCTCCGACGAGAGCCGAAGTCAGATAGAGCACAACCGTCAAAAGAACTATGAAAGGCACGATAGACCTCAGCTGTGTCCTCAGGTAGGCATTCGCACCTCTCAGTATGCCCTCCCACACCTCTCGCATCTTGCCTGACCCGGAGTCCTCCCGCAGAATCTGACGAGCGAGAAGCATAGCGTAGATCAGAGCAGCTATCGCAATCGAAAGCACGCCCCAGAGCGCCAAGCTTTCAAAAGACCACGCGTAGGCCATGCCCGTACCACACTCCTGAAAGACCGATCTTCCCGACATTAAGTCGCATAAAAGCTATTGGATGAGGCAGCGCAGTAACTCACGGCCGAACGCGAGCCGACTTCTAACAATCGCGACTCTCAATAGATCAGCAAACCGAACGGGGATAGCCACTAGGAGTCCGATACGCTGTGAGACTCCCTGGCGTGGATTCTCAGAGGGGGATCCAACGGACAGGAATTCTCGCACTTTTAAATCAATGAACGCGATCGAAGAGGCGCCGTAACGATTGGCGGTCAGCATGAGCGACAATGTGAAGATCCTTGGACTTGTAGGGCTCCCGCTCGTGAAGCCGGGCGACGATATCGTCCAGTTGTTGTTGAGAATCGCAAAATCATTGAACATCCGAATTGCGGACGGCGACGTCATCGTCATCGGACACAAGATCATCTCGAAATCCGAAGGCCGAATCGTCGAACTCTCCAAGGTCAAACCGTCGTCTCGGGCGATCAAGATCGCCCGAAGATCATGCAAGGACCCTCGCCTTGTTCAACTCATCCTCGATGAGTCGAGGCGGATCATCAAGGTCGGGCGTGGAATACTTCTAGTGGAGGCGAAGCAGGGCATAGTCTGCCTAAACGCGGGGATCGACAAATCCAACGTTGAGGGCCATGACACATACTGCCTCTTGCCGGAGAACCCCAATCTCTCAGGCCGACGTATAGCGAAACGAATAGGAAGTCTCACTGGAAAGCGCGTGCGAGTGGTGGTAACGGACACCCACAGTAGACCTTTCAGAGTTGGACAGAGCGAGTTCGCTATAGGCGTTAGTGGACTCGATCCTTTCTTTGACTACCGAGGGGGAAAAGACCTATTCGGCAATGTACTAAAGTTCAAGCGCGTTTCGATCGCGGACGAACTTGCATCCGCTGCAGAGCTCGTCATGGGTCAAGGCGCCGAGGGAATCCCGATTGCGATCATCAAAGGTGTCGGTCGAATTCGCGACGCCAGAAAGAAGCTTTTGCCTCGACTGAGCATCAGGAGAGATCGAGACCTATTCCGCAGTTCATTGTAGGGTCTAAGACTCGTTGCATTCGGGGATCGGAAGCCATTTATGACCTTGCCCACGCAAGCATCGCCCTGCGCGGCCAACGAGATCCGCAGTTGGTGTGACCGAGATTGAGTGAGAATTCAGAAGACAAGTACTTGGCTGACGTTCTAGAGGTACCCAAGGCGATCCCCGTCCCGAAGGAGAGCCTTGACGCCATAAAGGGTGCCGTAAAAGGGAAAGCTCTCGCCAAGATGAAGAAGGAGGCGGTCGACTGCCCCGTCAAAGCCAAGAGAGTTTCTTTTGTCGAGTGTTTCACCTGCTCCAACTTCAACCGACGCGTTAGAGGCAAAGTCGGCTGCGCCGGCCTCTCTCTGGCATCAACGTGAAGAAAGCACGCTGCCTGCAAATTGTCCATAGAAAAAATGACAGGAAGTGCGGCACCGAACTACGCGCTCATCGTTCGCGTGGTGCCTACTTTACAACCTCGCCGGTTGCAAATCTCGGGCCAACCTGAGTGATACGCACTTTGACGTGCTCACCAGGCTTGGTCTCGGGGACGAAGATGACGAAACCCTCCACGCGGGCGACGCCGTCGCCTCTGCGGCTGGTCTCTTTGATGTCAACCTCGTACTCTTTGCCCTCTTCAACTGGTTTGTTGAATGATCTGCCACCGGAGCTTCTCTCCTCGGAACTCAACGGATTCACCTCACGTCACAGTCGTTCTACGCTAGGACAGGGAAAAGGAGCGTTGGCCTACACGCATACACGTTACGGCTAACAGCCAGCCTTCCACTGTAGACCTAACTGATCTCGCGAAGCGCTACTTAG
>CAZUTN010000186.1:0-2609 GCA_964623365.1 uncultured Candidatus Bathyarchaeia archaeon | reverse complement strand
GAACGTCCGTCCTGTATGCACCTCTGTACGAGATCGTCGCCACAACGTACACGCTGATCAGCGTGACCAGCACAAGCAGGAGCAAGGGGAGGTCCCTAAACCTGAAAACCACACTGCTCGGAAACAGCGACAGTGCAATGACGAGCAAAGACGCTCCGTAGATGACCAGAGTGAGAATGGCTGCCTCGAGGTGGCCGCCGCCTCTGTTATAGTCTTGAAATCCTTCGTACAGAGCAAATTGGCCTGAGAAAAGGAACGCGATCCTGAGGATGAATGCCTCGTCAATCGAGAGAACCGACGAGTTCGGTCTTGTCACTTCCGTCGGGTATCCTCCCCTACCCCTCTATCACTCTGACCATATTTCTCGCGGAGGTTCAGTTCACGTGTTCTCCTCTTCGAGCGGAGACGTTCCATCACAGCTTCTAAGACGGGGAAATTCAGGACTATCATTGCGACTATCACAATGGAGAGCCACGTGACCACAACCGTGCTCTCTGTCCTTCCCGGTCGGAAGAATGGCTGGGGAGATATGACGCGTTTGACTTGCTGTGTCTCTCCGCTCCCAACTATGATATCGCGCCATATTGTCCCGCCCGTGTCTTGGCTCACGATCTCGAAGGTCGTTGTGCCGTTTCCGCCGGTCATCAACCAAACATACACTCGAGCAAGTTCCAAGTTGACTTCGAGGATGAGGTCCGCGTACGCCTCGACGTAGTGGAAGTCTCCTAGGCCTTTGAAGAATGCGACCATGTCGCCTTTTCGTGCGATGATGCGGTCATATTCAGTATCTGGCCATGCGATCTTGCGTCCAGCGTAGAGTTGGTCGTCTGGATCCCTTCCTCCTAGCCATCCGATGCTGACGACGCTCCTGATTCTGATCCCGTTCGAGTTCGTTCCGTTCAGGTCGTCGAAGAGTATCCTGCCCCAGTCAGCCGTTGAACGAATGATGACTCTCGTGGGCGTAGCCTCCCTCCAAGTGGGCGCGTCTACTTCCATCAGTCTCGAATCTGGATCCGAGATGCCTGTCGCCAGCCTGGCTCCGTTAGTCTGCGCGACAAGAAGGATCATGAGCACGACGACGAGATACTTCTGCAGGTCAACAGACGACGTTCGCAAGGGTCACACACTCCTGATGACGGAGGCCAACCGGCGAGGCGGAGAATGCTGATGATCCGGAATCGTCACAAGCGCACGCCCTTTTTCTAACGGCACACTTTTGGGTTTGGCAAGTCTCCCCTCGACGTGCAGCACAACGAGCAGGAAAGCCACTATCCAAATTGGGAAGAGAAACTCGCCGATTGAGTTGTGGAATGCGTCTAGGTCTTTTCCGGAGGTGGCGTATGCGTACCCGTAGTATGCTATGAGAAATATTCTAGTGACGTTCAGAAATACCGTGCCTCCGACTCCTGCGACTGCATACACCACTTTCCTGCTTGCCGGGGCGGCGAGCCTAGCTGCGAGAAGAGTCATGACGAGCGAGTAGATGAGCATACTGTGGACTCCAACGCTCGGCCAGAAGACGACCAATAGGTAGGTCCCATGTTTGCCCAAGATGGTCAACACGTTATTGAAGCCGTAGATGGGCAACCCAAAGCCCATGGAGAGAAGCCCTACAGCGGCAACGACGAACTCAGCCCAGAACTGCAGGGGGCCAAGCGAACCATACGGGAAGAAAGCGTCGAGGAGGTACATTATCAGCATCCCTGCCGAAAACACTACCGCGGTAAGCAGTCCGAGAATGGCTCTCGCGCTGAAGAACGCGGCTGCGAGTCCCATGATGTACAACGTCAGCACCACGTAGTCCACGGTCATCAGGAAGCTGTTGCTGACTTCGCCGGACGCGCCGAGAATCTTGCCAACCCAGTAGACGAAATCAGTGAATTGCCCAACAAGTCCGATTCCGCCAAAATAGACAAGAGCAAGCGCAAACAGGATTGCCACAGCAACCCTACGAATTCTGTTCAATCGGGACTTCGCAATCTTCCTGAAGTCCATCAGTTCGAACCACAAGAAGAACAAAACGAAGAGAAGGCCGCCTCTTCCGAGCTTTCCGAACCCAGCCCAACTTAGTCCGAAGGTGTCAGGAGCCAGCGCGAAGAGAAACAGAACCGGGATGGCGGCAAGGACCAATAGTGCGTCCGCCATCTTGAGTTGGCGGGCCAGCCGTCTCGCAAGAGATTCTATCAGAGATTGCATGACGCCACCGGCGCTTCAACCATTCTGCAGGTTCATCGCAGCTGCTGCAAGAAAACCCCGCCTTCATTTAAGGCTTGCAAGCATTATGCGAGCCCACACCATTCTTGCGATCCCGAGAGCTGCCAATCTATGGATTGAGGTTGGAAGCGGTGGCGGTCAGCTCGAGCGCGAAGGTGCATCTGCCAGCACGGATCGTCGCCTAGAGCGAAGTGACATCGCGACGAACACGAAACTTGAAAGCGCCATCACCAAACTCACGATGAACAGCGCTTGTACCGGGAGAAGGTTTTCGTTCCGCGTTCTAGGCTCAAGATCTTTCCATGAAGCTTCAATGTTCTTTGAGCTATTCATGAATACGCTTGACGAGGGCGAAGAGTCGATAGAGTCGCCGGACCATCCCGTAAACACGTGGG
>CAZUTN010000185.1:0-2615 GCA_964623365.1 uncultured Candidatus Bathyarchaeia archaeon | reverse complement strand
CAGGATTTGAACACGGGAACTCTGATTCCCGCTATTTCGGACATGCGTTTCATCGCGTAGTGCGACTTCTGCATGATGACCTCTGCAAGCTCTCGCAGACCGCGGGGGCCTAGCAGCGAGAGGTACACTGCGGCGGTTATGGCCCAAAGAGCTGTAGCGGTGCCGGTGAACGATTTGGCCTTGTCTCTGGCGGCGAACATGGTTCTTTCAGGGAGGACGTATGTGAATCCCCATTCTCCCTTCTGCTCGGTCGTGGTTACCGTTATCAACCTGTGAGGCATTGCCGACACAAGCCGCTCGACATCCCTGCATGC
The DNA here is from genome assembly GCA_964623365.1 of uncultured Candidatus Bathyarchaeia archaeon. Lineage (GTDB taxonomy): Archaea > Thermoproteota > Bathyarchaeia > 40CM-2-53-6 > 40CM-2-53-6 > CAVPLU01. Next base: position 2,301 of record CAZUTN010000185.1, on the reverse strand, counting down.
AAGGAATCCCAGAAGCCCGCCTCCGAAATTCATGTGCACGCCAAGAGGCTGCCCTTCACCGCACACTATGTCCGCGCCGTATTCGCCCGGAGGAGTCAAGACCCCAAGCGATAGAGGCTCGACCCCGACCGTGAACAATGCGCCGTGATCGTGGGCTATCTCGGAGATCTCCTGACCCTGTGACTCGACGAATCCTAGGTATGTTGGGTTTTCAACGTAGACGGCTGCCGTCTTTGAGGAGATCTTGTTCTTCAAGTCATCAAGGCTGACTTGCCCGCTCTCTGGATCGTTTTTGACCAGCTTGATATCGGCCAAGCCTTCGCAGAGTGCTCGCATGACGGATAGTCTGTCAGGACTGACTGTGCTAGGGGTTAGGATTTCGTGGCGATCCGTAATCGTTACGGCCATGCGGGCGCTGTCGCCAGCAACGCTCCCCCAGCTGTACCAAGGAAAACTCACAACATCCATCGCAACGAGGTCGCCTATCATGCTCTGGAACTCGAAGAGCGCTTGATACCTCCCCAGATCAGTATACGGATCACCCGCGTACGCCGTTAGAAACTCCGACCGCGAATTGATCTCGTCACAGACGGCTGGCACGTAGTGGGGCCAGCAGCCTGCTCCCAAGAAACTGATTAGCTCGCCGCAGGTCTTGTTTCTTGATAGAATCTGTTCAATGTCTCTTCTTGCCTGGTATTCCGATTTGGAACGTGGTAACTGCAGCCTTCTCTTGACCCTTATTCTTTCGGGAATATCTGCAAAGAACTCTTCGACGCTCTCCACGCCTATTTCCTTGAGCATCTCCTTCTTTGTTTCGGGCTCACTATTCGGTATGTATGGATGAACCGGCACAACTTCCACGGCCCTTGGCGCGTGGCTTCCGGGGGATCGTCAGGCCGCTTATAAGACCTCACAGCGGCGTACCTTTGTACGGTCCGTCCTCACGCAGTCTTTAGCATCGGTTCCCAGTAGAGGGCAACTGTTTTCCAGAAAGGTAGAGACAACACTATGACTCTATGACGCCTGTTTCTTTCGCGATCTCTTTCGCAGACTCCCAAGTCAACGGCCTCTCCATCACGATCGTGTAAATATCTGGACGGTCACGCAGCCAAGACTCGTTGATTGCCCTAGCTTTGGTTAGCGCTCGGATCACAGCCTCATCGTCGAGCCCGATCTGCTCCGCTGTTGTGGGTGCTCCAACCTCATCCAAGGCCTTCTTCACCGCCGCCCAATCCTGCCCCTGCAAGTGTGCCATCAAGATTGTACCTAGGCCCACTTGTTCACCGTGCAAGCCACTGATATTCACGCGCACCTGCTCCTCCATCAATCCCTGCCCCACGACGTGTTCACTGCCAAACAGTATTCTCGAACTGCCCGCCATCTCCGTGAGGAAACCGTCGTTCATCATCGCTTGCAGGAACGCGTCAAAGGCTGCTTGGTCCTTCCTCCTTATTCGTGAAGCATTCTTGATGAGGTATTCCACTTGGGCTCTTGCAAGCATTATCGCGTATTCGCTGTAGACCCGATCTTTTCCCCGCGAATAGGCAAGATCCCAATCCTTCGTGGCGCAGACTTTGCCCAGATAGTCACCGAATCCTGCTGCTTGAAATCTCCATGGGGCCTCTCGTATTATGTCCGTGTCGACTACACACGCAAGTGGCGGCCCGACGCGGATGTCATAGTCTCCCTCGTGAGCCTTGTCGTCGACACCTCTCTTCTCTCCTCTGAATGTTGCGTTGATACCCGTCATGGCGTCCGTTGAAAAACTCGTTGGAACAGTAATCCAACGCGCCTTCTCCAAGAATGCCGAGGCCTTTGCAATGTCCATGCTTATTCCCCCGCCAATGCCAAATACAATGCAAGGTTTCAGAAGACGGATTCTCTGACGAACTCTGTGCACTTCTGATCTCACGGCCCCTTTCTCCACGATGACCTTGCGAATCCGAAATCCTGATCCGCGCAAAGATCGCGAGATCCTTTCAGCAGCGACCTTCCAAGTCGTCGCGTCGCATACGAGAACCGCGTTCCTTTCTCGGAGCCCAATTTCTCGACAAAACTGGACTAGCTTGTCCAACGCTCGGCTGCCGAAGATGTATCTAGGGCAGAAGGTCAGGTATCTAGGCTCCAATCTGAAGTGCACCTTCTTGGGAGTTCAGCAGATCTCATATTACCATCTTTCCTCAAGAACCAGAACATTTGCGGCGTCGTCAAGGGACGACGCGTCAGCCTCATGACTGAGGCAAGAGGCCGATGTCCCATGTGTACTTTCTTCTCTGTGATATTGAAAGTTGTTACACTGGA
>CAZUTN010000184.1:0-2618 GCA_964623365.1 uncultured Candidatus Bathyarchaeia archaeon | reverse complement strand
GGCGAGTCAGTCCCCTTCTGCATAGTTCTCAGGGGCGAGAACGCCGCACTTCCACATGGTTCTTCTTCAAAGGCTCGAATCCAGCAAGGCGACGCCGTCATAATGGATGTCGGCACCGTATACGATGGCTACTTCGGAGACCTGACCAAGACTGTATTTGTCGGTAGCGCTTCGGCCAGACAACGCGAGATCTACGACACAGTGCTTCGAGCGCAGGAGAAAGCAATCCAGTTGGTCAAGCCCGGGATACGCGCGGGCGAGATTGACAAAGCCGCGAGGAGTGTCATCGAGGGCGCAGGCTACGGGGAGCGCTTCATACACAGAACCGGGCACGGGCTGGGTCTTGAGGTTCACGAGGAGCCGAGTATAACGGGAACTTGTAAGACGGTGCTGAAGCCGGGAATGACGTTCACTGTTGAACCGGGAATATATCTGCCGCAAGAATTCGGGGTCAGAATAGAGGACAATATCGCGGTCACTGAAGAGGGAGGAGTAACAATCGGTGCGTGCGACAAGACTCTGACGATAATATGAGAGAGGACGATTTGAAAAATGCAGGATAAGGCGATCGCTTTCGAAAATGTGAGCTGGCGGTACGAGGGGAACAATGAGGACACCCTAAGGGACATCAACCTAGAAATCAGAGCGGGAGAAACGGTTGTGATTACGGGGTCGAGCGGGGCAGGCAAGACAACTCTATGCCGCTGCATTAACGGTCTGATTCCCCACTTCTACGAAGGAACACTACGAGGTGACGTGTTGGTGTGGGGCGAAAACTCGAGGACTAGCACAACCGTCGATCTGGCCAGAAGAGTAGGCATGTGCTTCGACAATCCGTCCAACCAACTCTTCTGCGCCACCGTGCTAGAGGAGATCGCGTTTGGCCCACAGAACCTCTGCAAGACGAGGGACGAAGTCATGCGACGAGTCGCTGATGCTATGACCTTTTGCAGGCTTGAGAAGTATAGAGACAAGAGCCCACATGCCCTTTCGGGTGGAGAAAAACAAGCTGTCGCGATCGCCGCTTTGATTGCTATGGAACCAGAAGTGATGATTCTGGATGAGCCCACCTCAAACATAGACGCAGTCGGGACAGGCCTCGTTTTTGAACGTATGAGACAGCTGCTGAAAGAGAAGAAGAGAACAACCGTGGTAGTGGAGCATAAGCTCCAGTACGCGCTGCCATTGGCGGATCGACTGATTGTTGTCTCTGACGGGACAATAGTTGCTGACGATGAACCTAGGAAGGTTCTTTCCGACGCGGGGCTCATCGACAAAGTGCAAATCCAAGTCCCCTACGTGGCAACTCTGGCTCATCGAGTTACAGGAGGCCTTCGTGAAGAGGACGTTCCAATCACTCTTGAAGAGGGACTGGCGCTCATCTCACGTCTTATCAAAGCAAACAGAGTGCGAGTGAACCCCGTTAGAAGGCCTCCACCCGCGAAGACTAGTGAAGAACCGATCATCTCGTGCAGGGACGTTTGGTACGAGTACCCAGACGGAACCGCGGCACTCAAAGGCGTGAGTCTCGACATCTTCGAAGGAGAATTCGTGGGACTAGTCGGCCGAAACGGCTCAGGCAAGACCACACTTGCAAAACTGTTCAACGGGCTCTATCGGCCCACAAGGGGCAAGATCCTTGTGGACAGAGTCGACGTGGCGACAGCGTCCGTCGCGGAGTTGACCAGCAGAGTCGGCTACAGTTTCCAGAACCCAGACGACCAAATCTTCGCGAAAACGGTCAGGGATGAGTTGGCCTTCGGACCACGCAACCTCAAGCTCTCGCAAGATGAAATAGGACGGCGCGTCGAAGCTTCTGCAAGTGAGGTCGAGATAACTCCATACCTAGAGGCGAACCCGTTCAACCTAAGCCAGGGCCTGAGACAGCGTGTAGCGGTCGCTTCTGTACTGACACTGAACCCGAAGGTGCTCATCGTCGACGAGCCTACAACGGGTCAGGACTTTGCTCGATCCAAGATCGTGATGAATCTTGCCAAGATACTCTGTGACAGGGGACGAACAATCATCGTAATCAGCCACAACATGGACCTAGTCGGAGAATACTGTCAAAGGCTAGTCGTCATGCTGGATGGTCAGGTGCTTGTATCAGGACGTACAAGAGAGGTATTCAGTCAACCTGAACTAATAGGGCAAAGCTCGTTGGAGCCGCCTCAAGTCACACAAGTTGGCCAAGCGCTCCGCGACCTGGGCCTTCCGCCCGACGTTCTCACGATAACAGAAATGTCCGAAATCATGTCTGGGGTGAAGTGAATGTCAAGCTTCTCAAGCCTTTTCAGGTACGCTCCCCGGGACACTTTTCTACACAACTTGGATCCCAGAGTGAAGATGTTATGGTTCTTTTCCGTCATCATTCCCGCAGCAGCTTGGTCGGACCCGATTTTCATCTCAGCAATAGTGGTGCTTGTCATCATCTACGGGAAGATTGCCAAGGACAGCGTGTCGGCGATGCTTAAGGCGATAGTAATTCCAATCCCGGCGTATGCGATGGTTCTCCTGTTCAACCTGTTCGCTTTCGACTTCACTGTCAAGAGCATGGTGTCATGGGATCTGCAATACTTGGGTTGGTTGATACCGCGGTTCGGATCGCTTGGGCCATT
>CAZUTN010000183.1:0-2649 GCA_964623365.1 uncultured Candidatus Bathyarchaeia archaeon | reverse complement strand
GTCATCCATACATTCACGCTGCTGTGTCATGCCCGCATCTTTTCTGGTCTCAGTGCCCCGCTTCTGACACATTCTGCAAACCTTGTCCACCGCCAATTGAGGATCGGTCTCATCCAATTGGGGGCGCTTTCGGCCAAGTGTTCTTTGCGCGCAGCCTATTGTGCCGCTCCGCAAGCTTGCAAGGCTAAGGGAATTCCTGACGAGTTTGGCCTCACCATGGCTCGAATCCTTCGGGTTTCTCTCTAGTCAAGGTGACTAGCTCGTAGTCTCTTTTTCCCAAACCCATCTTCTCGGCATGTGCGAGTTGAATCTCCGCGAGATGGAGGATCTCACCGGTCTTCGAATCCTTGGAGGAATGAGCCACGGCGAACTTGTCTGCTCCACGTTCTATCCCGCCAACGAGGGATCTTGGATTTGGCTCCGCCTCATTGACCGCGTCAAAACATGCCTGATCCACCGCGACAGGGTCGCGTGATCCGAAGATCCCAATGTCGTGAACCAGCAATGGTGCCCCAACGGTCCAGCAGTCGCACTTGTCAGAGATGTCGATCGCCAAGTTGATGTAGTAGAACTTGTCAGCCCCAATGGAGTTGACCACTCCCAAAGCGTTTTCCACAAACCTCACAGGCTGCTCACGGTCAGCCCTCCAAGCTATTGAGATCGCCCTCGCACCTATCCTGTTGCACACGCTTCTGCAGTGGATACAGGAGATGCATTTTTCAGAGGCAAGCTCTGCCTTTTCGCGCATCGTAATGCATCTCACAGGACATACGTCAAGACACTTCGAGCATTCAGGGCCCAGACATTTCCTAGGGTTGATCTTGACATCGCCCTGAATGTGCATTGTTGCTTTGCCGCGTTTGCCGACCAGGCCGATCCCGAGATTCTTCAAGCTACCAGCAATACCGCCCATATGGTGGCCCTTGGCGTGGCTGAGCACTATCACCTTGTCACAATCGAGTACCGCTGATGCGACATCTACCTTCTTGACGAACTGGCCATCCACATCAACATCATAGGTGTCCGTCCCCCAGTAACCGTCGGCCATTAGAATTGGAGCGCCTACAGTTCCTTCGCTGAATCCGTTCGATGCCGCCATAGTGAGGTAATCCGGCGCAGTGGTCCTTTCCCCAAACCGGCCTGCAGAACCATAACCCAAGCCGCAGGACTCGGCCACGAAGGGAACACCGCCAGCCGCCCGGACCAGGTCAACCACCTTACGGACATATGCGGGACGGATGTAGTTCGTGTTACCCCATTGACCGAAGTGGATCTTGATCATCACTCTGTCCTCTTTCCTGACTGCTTGTGGAAGGCCAAGTTCTGCGAATACGTGTTCCAGTCTGTCGAGCATGTTGTACCAAGGTTCAGCGTTTCTGTCCGTGAAGAACACCTTAGACTTCGCCATCTCTTAGACCTGCCCCGTGGGGACATCAACTCAACCTTATGAATTGATATGATAATCCGAATTCCCGCGGAAGAAGGCGGATCCCAAGCCTACGCCGTGGATCCATAGGTACCAAGGTTGCCGTTTCGCATTCAACTGGACTATTCCGGCACGATCTTCGATTTCAGGAGTTCCGAGGTGTCTGAGACAAGTTCACTGCGTGACTACGACTCTGATTGGATTTCCGATTCTCTCCTCAAGGATCTTGAAGCCAGAGTTTACGTCGTCAAGCGATACTCTGTGGGTGACTGAATCCGAGAGGTCTAGCTTGCCCGAGCTGACAAGCTGGATCAACTCGGTCAGTTCGGATCCTAGATGGTCATTCACGCCAATCAGGTCCATCTCTTTGCCGATGATTGTCCTGTACGGGGAGACCCGCAGCTCTTTTTGACCTATGCCCACTAGCACCATCCTTCCTCCTTTTCCAACACAATCGATCGCCTTCTCGATCGTTCCCACACCTACCAAGTCCACCACAACATCGGCAAGCCTGCCCTCTGTGATCTCTTTCATCCTCTCGGCAGGATCTTCAGCAGCCGCGTTGACAATTTCGTCGGCTCCTAGTTTCTTGGCTAGCTTCAGTTTCTCATCCGACACGTCCACGGCGATGACTCTCTCCGCCTGCAAGAGCTTGGCAAGCTTCAGAACATGGGCTCCGAGCCCTCCAATGCCATTGACCATGACAGTATCTCCGGCAGTTAGCCTTCCCCTTCTCAAGGCGTGGAAAGCCGTGGAGACTGCGCATCCAATTATGCTTCCTTGATCAAACGGTATTGATTCGGGTAACTTCCAAATGCTTCTAGCTGGAACCTTGATGTACTCAGCAAAGCCTCCGTCGGTGTCCTTGCCTATCATCTGATACTCTACGCAGAAGTTCTCCCGGTTAGTCCGACAAAACACGCATCTTCCGCAGCTTATTATGTAGTGAACGCAGACCCGGTCGCCTTTCTCTAGTCCTTTGACCCGGTCGCCTTTCTCAGTTATCACTCCGGCAATTTCATGTCCGAGAATGATGGGGAGCTTTCGTACCGGCGCCATGCCATCTCGATAGTTCAAGTCTGAGTGGCATATCCCGCTCGCCTTGACATCCACGAGTACGTCATCCGGTCCGACCTTGAGCACTTCAACACGATCTATGCTTAGTTTCTCTCCTATTCTATGCAGCCTAGCTGCCTTCATCGTTTCCATCATTCAAACGCCTC
>CAZUTN010000182.1:0-2652 GCA_964623365.1 uncultured Candidatus Bathyarchaeia archaeon | reverse complement strand
CATAGAGCAACGGACCTCTGAGCGCTCCGATCGTTGCTTCCTCCACTCTCAGAACGGATGACGAGTGTGCGATTCCAAGGTGAGCGATCCCTCCATGCATCATCAGCTGTCGAAACGCGGCAAGGTCAATGTTCAAGGCGCTTGGGCAAGCCAAACTCTCGGACAATCCCGAGACCACGTCGACGACGAGTGTGTCTGAGGAATCGCCGGGTAGATCTGGTGGATACGATGGAGATTGTATCGACCGACTGGGGTCCACGATTGCCAGAGTATGGCAGGTCTCTCGCATCTTGGCCAATCCCTGGCGGGCCGCCAGCGCGCTATCCCTCTCGAACGGGAATGGCATGATCGCGATTCCTACGGTCACTGCGCCGGTTCGTCTGGCAACATCCGCGACAAGAGACGCTGCTGCGGCTCTGCTTGGTTCCGATACATCGGCGACAATGAAGGCGGCATCGACGCCAGTCAGTACAGGCGTGATGAGAGTAGCACATTCTCGAATCGTCGTCTCTTCCGCTTGGGAATCGTATGGGGTTCCCAAAGCAGGAGCGACATTGGGTTCGATCAGTACCTTCTCGTGAGCATGGATGTGCGTGAGGTATTCTTTGTCGGTGTTGACAGCTATGCATTGAGCGCCCGAACCGCCTCCCTCAAAGATTCGGCTGACAAGGTCATTGCCTTCATCGCCAAGTCCGACAATGGACACGCGGGGGAACCTTGCAGAGATGTCAGGCAGCCAGGACAGGGTGGGGTTGACTGTCATGTGAGGAAAGCTCCTGAGGTGCGCGGGGTGTGTAGTACGGGAGGGGAATCTGGCGTGACGGCTTATATAGCGTTACGTACTACCTCTGAAATACGTCTGGATTACCCCTTCGACGAGAACCCGCCGAAATGTCGGCGGCAATCCAAGAACACCATTTCTCTCGCAATCTCCGCGTAGACGCTGCCCGGATCTTCAGACCACTATGCCAACATTCTCTAGCCGCCGCCCACCGGTGGGAGAATCGCAAAGCTGCTGCCCTCTTTCAGGGTCGTATCGAGACCTTGCATAAGCGCGATGTTGCGGCCGTCGATCAAGAATTGCAGATATCCTCTCGGTTTCTTCGACGCAGGTTCGAAGACGTATTCTTGGAACTTGGCGCCGTACTCTTCCACCAACTTGTCAAGAAGGGTCCGCACAGTTGCCTGATCATCGAGATCGACGATCTCCTCTCTCTTTCCAGTCAGTTCCCTTACGAGGGCGAAGAACTTTACCTTGACCTTCATGGAAGATCCGGCAGAATTTCGTGTAGCCTTCGAGCTCTAAGAAAAATGTTGCGTTCTTCAGGCAGATTCTGCCTTCTGTCTCCAGGTCAATTGCATGGTCTTCGGGTGAGATGCTCTCGCCTCATCGATCCTAGTGACCGTAGTGTTCCTCGGAGCATCTCTCACGGCCTCAGGGGTCGAATAGGCTTCAGCGCTTGCCTTTGAGAAGGCTATCACGGCCTTGTCGAGTTCTTGTTTGCTGACCGTTTCCGTCGGTTCGATCATCATAGCTTCGTCCACGATGAGAGGAAAATACATCGTAGGTGCATGGATTCCAAAATCAAGTAGCCTCTTCGAGAGATGCGCGGCCGTGACGCCCGTTTCGCGTGCCATCTTGGCAGCGCTGAGAACGAACTCGTGCTTCCTGAGCTTGTCTGGGAACGGCAATTCGAGGCCGCGTACCTGACTCAGCTTCTTTGCGAGGTAGTTCGCGTTGAGAACGGAGATGTCCGCAACTTCCTCCAGTCCGTCTGGTCCCATCATCAGGATATAGGCGTAGGCGCGAACCAGCACCGCTGAGTTACCCCAGAAAGCTCGGATCTTTCCAATGCTGTCTGGTCGGTCGAACTCCAAGCAATACTTGTCGCCGGATCGCTCGACGGTTGGAACTGGAAGATATCTTTCGAGTTCCTTTGTAACAGCAACGGGGCCGGAGCCAGGTCCTCCCCCTCCATGCGGTGTTGCGAAAGTCTTGTGAATGTTGATATGCACAACATCGAATCCCATGCGTCCGGGCTTCACCTTTCCAAGCATCGCGTTCAGGTTTGCGCCATCATAGTAGAGAAGGCCTCCGGCTTCGTGAACGAGTTTCGCAATCTCAAGAATGTCCGACTCAAATATCCCGAGGGTGTTCGGATTCGTTAGCATTAGGCCGGCGGTTCTGCGCGAAAGTGAGCCGCGAAGCGCATCCAAGTCTACGCATCCTTCTTGGGTTGAAGGCATTTCCACAACCTTGAAGCCCGCCATCGCCGCGCTCGCTGGGTTCGTCCCGTGGGCAGAGTCAGGCACGATGATCTCGTCTCTCTTGTCTAGGTCTCCATTTCGTTTGTGGTAGGCTCTCATGATCATGGCACCGGTGAATTCGCCGTGTGCGCCTGCAGCTGGCTGCAGTGAGACTTTGCTCAGCCCTGCTATTTCGGCGAGCCACGTGGACAGTTCGTGGAGCATTCTTAGGATGCCCTGCACGGACTCGGTATCCTGCAGAGGATGTAGATCTTGGACCTTTGGTGTTGCCACGACTCTGTCCGACAGCTTGGGGTTGTATTTCATCGTACAACTTCCAAGCGGGTAAATCCCTAGGTCGACACCATAATTCTCCTGTGAGAGACGAACGAAGTGCTGGACAAC
>CAZUTN010000181.1:0-2675 GCA_964623365.1 uncultured Candidatus Bathyarchaeia archaeon | reverse complement strand
TCTTGGCGCGTTCGCTCAATGGACGGAGGAAGCAGAGGGCGGGTCAGGTGCTTGCCAAGGTTGAAAGAGCGAGGAAAGGCAGGCTGAAGTTCAGGCTCATACTGAAGGATCCGTTCGGGAACAGCACCATTGTCTCTGAGAAGACGAAAAGGCGCAGGATGAGCGTGAGAGAGCTCAATAGGCTCAAGTTCAGCGAACACGTAATCACAGCAAGGCAGAGGTCGTAGTTTGTCTTCGTCCAGGCTTACGCTTTTCCATATGCTTGAGAAGCTTGTTGGCAAACGCGTGCTCGTGGTGGTGGAGCGTGACTTCGGATACGAAGGCGAACTGGCTGTTGTCTCCCATCATCCGCCCGGAATATGGATCTCAGAGGCCGAGGCCATCGTTCTACGATCGACGGTGGTGAATCCAATTCCTCAGGTTGTGAGCAAGGAGAAGAAGCACGAGCTCTTCCTGCATCTGAACTCCGTGCTTAGAATCGAAGCGGCAACTGAAAGTGGAAAGGCGAGTGAAAAAAGATAGCGTAGGTTGGATCGGCGGTGTTGTCATAGACACCGACGATGGGAGAATCATCTTCGATCCTGTCGCAGCCCGCAACATGGAGCGGGATTCACACGTATTCATCTCGCACGCGCACTCGGACCACACGCTTGGCTTCTACTCAAGCGTCATGAAGTATTCAACAGAGGAGACCCGGCGAATCTACGAGAAACTCCGGGGAAGGACTGTGCAGAACTGGCGGCCCGTCGAGTGCGGGCGCAGGGTCCGCATCGGCGATACCGAGATAGTTCCGCTCAACGCGGGTCACATGCTAGGTTCCGCGCAATTCAAGGTCATCACAAGAGATCAGACCTACGTCTACAGCGGGGACTTGAACTGCGTGGACACGCTGACAACCGAAGCTGCCGCAGTTCCTGGATGTGACACCCTCATCGTTGAAGCGACGTACGGAGAGCCGAGCTTCATCTTTCCGCGGCGAGAAAGAACCTACGCGCGGATAGTAAGGTGGGCCCTTCGGGAAGTGAAAGATGGGCGCATGCCAACGTTTCACGTCTATTCCTCAGGGAAGTCGCAGGAGATTGTGAGACTCTTCAACGAGTATACGAAGCTCCCAGTCGTCTGCGCGCCGGTCGTTGGCAAAGCGAACGAAGCTTACACCGAAGCGGGCATAGGTCTCTCCTTCGTGGAAGCCGAAACAGCGGAGGGACGGAGGCTGATTCGCAGGGGTAGCTGTGTCTACGTCACCACTGCTGGAAGGAACTCACTGGTTCCAACCCACGCCTCGGAAGCCATGGCGACTGGATGGGCACTCCGCTTCGGTTCAGGAACCTGCGCATCATTTCCACTGACGAGCCACGCAGGCTTTGACCAACTCGTCAAGTACGTGACCAAGACAGGAGCAAGACGCGTCTACGCATTCACGGGGTACAGTGAGCTACTCTCAAAATACTTGAGAAGAGAGCTGAAGGTCGAGGCGGACCCGCTTCCTCTGCTGTCGCAGAGAAGCATTCTGGATTTCTAGGAGAGTCTTGGTGCCTACTTCAGAGCCATGAAGGCGAAGAGGCTAATCCCAATGAGCACGATGGCCAGCAGCAAGACGACCTCTGGACGCACCTTGATCCCGGGCGTCTCATCCTCAAAGAATCTCAACAATCCAGCACTTGCCGCTGGCATGGGCGCTTCACTCTTGCGGCGCTTCTCTCTTCTGCTCAAGGACAAACCTCTGATGACCTGACCGGGTAGCCCATCCTCTTAAACCTTGACGCATCTGCACGTATCATGACGCTCAGAAGAATCGCTCGAATCCCTATCGAGTAGATTTCCACGCACACTTCGGAGATCAGGTGGCCTGCTTTGTCGTCGTTGGGATCGAGTAAATGATTGTCCTGTTCAGCCACGGCAACAAGAGGATCAGTATGAGAAATGGCAGTCCGACGATCGCGTAAACGACCAACCATTGATCTACGGGAGGCCCTCTGAGATCGTACGCAGTCATAGCCAAGAACGCGACAATTGACGCGACTGCCGACGGGATGAGCAGTCTTTGCCGCGTCTGACCCTTCTTTGCGAGTCTATGCAGAGCATAGAAGAAGACCGCCGCGAACAGGAAGTCCATGGTCTGATCTACGTACCACCAGATCCCCACAGGAGCCCAAAGCGATCCAAACCTCTCCGCCGTCAACGGCCAGAGGAATGAGACGCCGACTTCGTAGGGGAGATCCAGCAAGACGTCAATGAGCATTCCCACTGCGATTCCGAAGAGACCTCCGCCGACGCTTCTGCTCCACTGCGTCTTCCAAAGCGCGAGGCCGATCAGAGCAAGAGCTAGCATTGTGAAGAGGCTGTGGGTCAACGTACGATGATGCGCCAGTGCCTGTTGCATGTTTCCTCCTGCCGCGATAATCACAATCGAGATGAGCAAGTCGACATCAGGCAGAATCGAGCCCCAAGACGATTCCAAGACGCATGGTTCGAGTTCCATCTTCTCCTAGGATTGCATACCGACGGGTTCCAAGTGCAACGCCAATCCCGACGAGTCCGTGAAGCCCTGTCCAGACCGTTTGCTTCACACCGACGAGTACTGGGTCACTTTTTATAGTAGTCTTGCCTCTTCCGTGTACAGTATACTGGAGATCTTACCTGCGTGGATGACGGGAGGGCCATCGGGGCCGTGC
>CAZUTN010000180.1:0-2695 GCA_964623365.1 uncultured Candidatus Bathyarchaeia archaeon | reverse complement strand
CATCCTCCGCATATCGGAAAGTATGGAAGAACTTCTGTATACTTCTGCTGCCCCAGCTCCTCCTTTATGATCTTGGCGACCTTGTCGGAGTTCTCCAAGATCTTCACAGTCTGTTCGTTGAAGAGCCCTTCGCAGTATGCCTTCTTCGCCGAGATGAACGTGTACTCAATCCCGCATCTGTCCAGGGCGTCGCGCAGGAGCGAGCTCATATGGTCTCCGTAACTTTCGTGACAGTTGAACGGGTCAGGTATGGATGTGACCGGATAGCCCAGGTATGTCGCAAGTGACGCCGGCATACCTGACGGAACCTTTCTCAACCCGTCTAGGTCATCCGAGAAAGCAACATACTCCGCTTTCTTGCCCAGCGACTCAAGGGCGAGTTTGATGCTGTATGATCTGACGCCGTCGCTCAGGCTGCCCACATGTGGTATCCCGGAAGCGCCCAGTCCGCTCTCAGTCCGAATGACGGCTGGCTTTCTGCCTAGCTGGTCCTCTCTCTCAATGACTCTTTGCGCGACTAGGTCGAGCCAGGTCCCCCGTCCGATGATCTGTCTCGACATGATGCGCGCTCCTCAACAGTGAACCTGTATGAGCTTGGCAGATCATAAAGGTTTGATGCAAATGCGTTGAGCAAAACATGACGACCTTGATCTGATCGGGCGAAGGCAAGAAACGCTTTTTAGCGCAATGCGGCCGCTAACTGCGGACATCTCGCGGTCACGAGAGTGAGATGAGGGTCAACCATCAGACGTGAAGATCGGAAGAATGGGAACTTGTCTAAAGTGAGGAGTATTCGGACTTGGTTTTCTTCTGTTGCTTTTGTCGCAATCGTGGCTGCGATGGACTACCTGTTCTTGGACTACCTTCTCTCTCACGGTCTTGAGCTCAAGTCGTATCCGCTAGAGATTGGAAGCCTTCAGTTCTCTATTCCGCTTGTTGGCCTCACCTTCATGGGGGTGCTGGTTGTCGCCATTGCGGCGTGGAGCAACATGCTCGGCACCATGCCCATCGCGGCAGCGCGGGAGCTGGCTCATCTCGAGACCGTTCGTATTCTCAGGACCGCCGGACTCGCGGTTTTCTTCTTCAGTGCTGTGCTCTATTTGCCGTACGTTGTCGGTGCGAGTGTTTTCTGGATACAGATGGCGTCCCTGAGTGGAACCATCCCGCAACTTGCGGGTTCTCTTCAGGGCCTATTGGACATCGCTCAGCCTGCCATGGCATTGGATGGCCTGACAAAGCTCGCGATATCCCAGAACGCCGCGGCCGCGGCACTCGTTGCGGTCTCAGGGCTGATAGGCTACACTCAACGCCGGATCAGACGCACACGATAGCACCCGTGCGCAGGAACTAGCTTTGAAACAACAAAGAAACGAACAAGTAGCTATATGAAGCAACCGGTCAAGCAGTATCCGATTGGCAAATGCCACAGTTCACCTGTCGAACAATCGACATTCTGACCGGTCGTCGTACCGTCTTGTTGAACCAGAAGGACTGCGAACGCGTGGATATCCGCGCGCATGACCGCGTCAATTTGAAGCGAGCCGACAAGAACGTCACCGCGACGGTCGATACGACTTCAACGATAGTTGGCACCGGAGAGATCGGGCTCACGAATGACCTGACGCCCGAGCTCAGCGTGAGGGAAGGCGACACCATTGACGTCTCTCTTCTGCCCGCTCCAAGCTCGACCTACTCTATTCGGAACAAGATACTGGGGCAGAACCTCTCAAAAGACGAAATCTACTCGATAGTCAAGGATGCGGTCAGTGGCGCGCTCAGTGATGTGGAGATGGCTGGTTTCCTGATAGCCCAACAGTTCCATGGCATGACAGATGAGGAGCAAGCCTGGCTCACAAGAGCGATGGCAGATACTGGAGAGAAGATCGACTTTCAAAAACCTGTGTATGATAAGCATTCGGTCGGAGGCGTGCCTGGAAACAAGGTCAGTCTCCTAATAGTTCCGATCGTCGCCTCGGCTGGCCTGCTGATTCCGAAGACAAGTAGTCGCGCGATCACAAGTCCTTCGGGGACCGCGGACACGATGAGCGTACTCGCTCCTGTTGAGTTCTCCGCCGCTGAACTGAAGAGATTGGCGCTGAAAACGAGCGGAGCGATCGTCTGGGGCGGAAGTCTCCAGCTCGCCCCTGCAGACGACATCTTCATAGGCGTTGAGCATCCCCTGCGGCTCGATCCGGAGCCGCAAATGATCGCGAGTATAATGGCGAAGAAGCTGGCTGTAGGCGCGGACTTCATGGTGCTTGATCTGCCGGTTGGTCGCGAGGCCAAGATCTCCTCCTCGGACGAGGGCAGAAGGCTCTCGTTCAAGTTCATCAACATGGGCGACAAGCTCGGAATCAAAGTGAGATGCGGGATCACTTACGGTGGTCAACCAGTAGGATACGCCATAGGACCGGCACTCGAAGCTCGCGAAGCTTTGCAGGCGCTAGAGGGCAAGGGCTCCGCCAGCCTTGTTGAGAAGTCAACCGCGCTTGCGGGCATGTTGCTCGAGCTGGGCGGCAAAGCAGTTCGCGGTGAAGGCCAAGCGCTTGCGACTCAAATCCTAGCTTCAGGCAAAGCCTTGGAGAAGATGAGTGAGATAATCGACGCTCAAGGAGGAGACGGCAAGATTCGGTCCGCCGCGATCCCAGTGGGTCAATGTAAAGCCGAGATAGTTGCCCCGTGCGACGGCTACGTA
>CAZUTN010000179.1:0-2709 GCA_964623365.1 uncultured Candidatus Bathyarchaeia archaeon | reverse complement strand
ACGAGTCGCCGAGGCGATGAGGCTGAGAGGCTGGGTTTAACCCGCCTCTCCGAACTCCTCCCTCAAGACCCCACTATCTTTTTCCCGTCCAGACGCCAACTGTATCCGCTGTTTCCTTGCGAGGACCCTTGTGAGCGCAGGGTGGAGAAGGAGCCTTAGCCTTGACACAGTCGTTCTGGGCTTCACTCTTTGTGAGACAGTTTCGGCTCGGTGGCAAGAGGGAGAAGAGAGTTCTCGACCTTATCGCTGAGCACCTGGCGATGGTTCAGAGATGTGCCACAGAGCTGAAGAACATGATCAGCTCGGTCGAACAGATGAACTGGCCTCTAGTCCAAAGCCAGGCAGAGATTGTTTCCAGATACGAAAGCATGGCTGATGACCTCCACCGACAAGCAGTCGTCCAGATCGCGCAAGGCGCATTCTTCGCAGGGATGAGGGAGGACTTTCTGGACCTGATCGAGAAGGTCGACGAGATCGCAGACGCTTCGCAAGAGGCCGCCCGCGTAATGTCCGAAGCTCCAATCGAACGTCGAGTACTGGACTACCTCCATGAGGGTGATTCGACGCTCCACCTACTAGTTGACGGCGTTGACAGATGCACTGCAACCCTCGCTAGATCGATCGAATACCTTCGAACCGACGCTCAGGCTGCTGTAGAGACCGCGTTCGAAGTTGAAAGAATGGAGGAAGCAGCTGATCAGATCAAAGCCGAGCTGATCTCGAAGCTTTCTGCGCACAGACGAGAGATCGACGTACTTGCGTACCTGCAAGTCAAAGAACTGATCTTCAAGCTCGACGAAATTGCGGATGCTGCCGAAGACTGCTCCGACCTCGTCATAACAATTGTCGTGAAAGCAGTTTCGTGAGAGGCCATAGATTTACATCATTAGTGCAAGCACCATTTTTTTCAGAGAAAGACCTATCAAGCTACTAGCTGCAGACAGTTCGCGAATGACTGCTCGATCTCTGTTCGGATCGAGACGTAGGTCGATCTTCGATGCGATGCCCCCTCTGCGGACGCGAAATGACCAAACTCGCCGGGTCGCACGTGAAAAGAGTGAAGGAGTTGGTCTACTACTGCGAGAAACATGGTTTGCTGAACAAGGCCGGGGACATGAGGGGCAAGGCAAGCGAGATCGCGAAGAAACTGCAATATCCTCGAACAGATTGACTCCGCTGACCGAACCTGTATCTTTCGGGATACGCCAGGGAACAAGATGACCTTTGTTGGCCGCAGATTCCTACTTGTATGTGGCGATGGGCTTGACCACGATGCTATGCGCAGTACTGGGAGGAAACAACTTCTCAACGTGCCTTGGAGCGAGCCTGGGCGCGGGAATCGTCAAACTCTCGAATGCGATACTGATAGCGTCAGCCGGTGTGCTCCTGGGGACGCTTCTCGAAGGATACAAGCTCTCTAACGTCTTGGGTGGACGGATCCTGCCGGCGCTATCAACTTCTGGCCTCGTGGCGATTCTCGTGAGCAGCTTACTCGTGATGATTGCGGTGACGGTAGTTCGGCTTCCGCTCTCACTATCTCAGGTGACGGTCGGTGCGGGCTGGGGGTTCGCCCTTGCCGCAGGAGCTCAGGTCAGCGGCACTTTTTCTCTCGTAGTTGTCGCATCGTGGATATTCTCACCAGCGTTGGCGTTTCTGGCGTCGGCAGTGATCGAGGGCACCGTGTTGCGGCTCGGGCATAGGATCAAAGACATAGTAGCTCTCAACCATCTCTACGCATACCTCACATTGATCGCTGGGTTCTACGCTGCGTACACCCTCGGCGCGAACACCCTTGGTCTCGTTGTGGGACTGTTTCCAAAGGGTTTCGTAGATCCCTTGTGGTTGTCTCTGATTTTCTCCGCCGGAAGCATTGTCGGCATTGTCTTCCTGAGTACGGGTACCGTGAGGAGTGTCGCGGACAACCTCGTTGGGTTGAATCCGTCGACAGCCCTGTCGTCTCAGTTTGGAGGAGCGGTGTCGGTGCATCTGTTCACACAATTAGGTCTGCCGGTCTCTATATCGCAGGTTGTCATCGGCGGGATGGGCGGGGCCGCCTCAGTCAAACGTATAGCGATCACAAACAAACGGATCATTCAACAGATCATAGCCGGCTGGACTGTAGGACCCATTGCAGGAGCAGCCATATCGTTTCTGCTCACGAAAGCCATCTGAGAAGCCTCGCACTCCGAGAATACCGGCTAATAGGCTGAAAGCACAAATGATACTGCGTACCCTAGACATGGGCACGTAGCCTCCGACCGGATGTGGAAGTGCGATGCAACACGAGAAGTCATGTGGCGCAGTCATATTCAGGGTCGGAAATGGCATCCAGTATCTGCTGCTGCACTATGAAGCGGGGCATTGGGACTTCGTCAAGGGCCATGTAGAGAAAGGGGAATCCGAGGAGGAGACTGTCAGTAGAGAAATCCTGGAAGAAACAGGCCTGAGGAAACAGAAGTTCCTAGACGATTTCAGAGAGCGAATCAGGTATTTCTACAGGAGGCGAGGCAGGACCGTGTCAAAGGAAGTGCTATTCTACTTGGTTGAATCCTCAGAAGAGGAGGCGGTGAAGATATCAGGCGAACACATCGGGTACGAATGGCTACCGTACCGCCAAGCCCTCGAACGGCTCACGTATAAGAACGCCAAAGATACTCTTCGAAAAGCGGAGACACACCTGCAACGTACAAGACCAGTCACGGTCAGCCG
>CAZUTN010000178.1:0-2717 GCA_964623365.1 uncultured Candidatus Bathyarchaeia archaeon | reverse complement strand
GACAGGCAGTGTTCCATGAGTTCAGGTGAAGACACGACAGCGTTTCTGGAGGCACTGACACGTTCCCCCCAACTCAAAGTGCTTAGCGTTCTTGTTGAACGCCCGCAAGAGGAGCTTACCAAGACCGAGATAGCGCAGAAGGCCGGAATCGGCCGGACGACGCTTTACAGGGTATGGGATGACTTGGAGAAGATGAAGGCGATAGCGCCTTCTCGGCACGTCGGCGCGGTGACCCTGTATCGTTTGAATCCGCAGAGCCCAATCGTTCAATCCCTCATGAACATAACCAGAGGTCTAACGTCTGTCAGTGCTGCGGTAGGCACGATTGAAGAGATCAGGGAAGTTGAGAAGGTTGCTAGAGAACAGTTCGGAACTGAACTGCCCCCGAGCGCCCGCGTTCTTGTCAAGCTTCAGAACCTCAATGCTACTGACGAGTCGAGAGCCGTGCAACTGTCAGGCCTGAATCTGTCAAAGGTCGAGGTTGAGTCAGTTCAGAGCCTCGTTGGAGCTGGTCTGGTCGAGAGACGCGGTGAGAAACTGCACCTCACGGGGGTAGGCTCGATTACCGCACGTGGGGCCTCAAAGATCTGGGGAGAATCGCAACGTGAAACGATTCAGCAAACACTTGCCTCTGCAAAGGTAGCACTAGACCTTGTCAACCAGGAGATCAAGAAGCTTCAAGGAATAGTCAAGAAAGAGTAACCGCCCATCCCCTCCGCTTTCCTTTCTGTCCGATGCCCCATCGTTTGGGATCCGTTCGACAGGATCAAGCTTTAATCTGCATCCGAACAAGCGAGTGATTTGTTTCGGTGCTATTCGAGTGCCAAAGTATGTGTTTGTATCTGGCGGTGTAATGTCCGGAGTAGGAAAAGGCGTAGCCGTAGCTTCCATTGGCAAGATTCTCCAGGCTCGAGGAGCGAAAGCAACCGCGCTGAAGATTGACCCGTATCTGAACGTCGACGCTGGGACAATGAACCCGGTTGTTCACGGAGAGGTCTTTGTCACAGAGGACGGCGGCGAGGCGGACATGGATCTTGGCACGTACGAACGTTTTCTCGATGTGAACCTCTCGAAGATGCACAATATCACGACAGGCCAGATCTACCAGGCTGTCATCGACAAGGAAAGAGAGGGTGCATTCCTGGGTCAGTGTGTCCAGATCATACCTCACATCACTGACGAGATCAAGCGTAGGATACGCAATGTCGCAGAGTCAAGCAAAGCAGACTTGGTGTTGGTGGAAATGGGCGGAACCGTGGGCGACATAGAGAGCCTTCCGTTTCTTGAAGCCGCTCGGCAGATGCGCTTGGAAGATGGTTACCGGAACGTCGCCTTTGTGCACGTCACCCTAGTGCCCGTGGTCGGAGTTGTCGGCGAGCAGAAAAGCAAGCCAACTCAGCATAGCGTCCAAGAACTGAGAAGAATCGGCCTTCAGCCCGATCTCATCATCGCACGCAGCGCTGAGCCACTGCTACCTGGACCCCGAAAGAAGATCGCGTTGTTCTGCAGTGTCGACGAGGCTGCCGTTTTCTCATCGCCGGACTCGAAGAGCGTATACGAAGTTCCCGTCCTGCTCGAAGATCAAGGCATGGGCGCTTTTCTCTGCGAGAGGCTCGCGCTTGAGAAGAAGGCCCCAAGTTGGGAGGCTTGGAGTCGAACTGTACGGCGCTTCGTCAGCCCAAGAAATGAAGTAACGATAGCGGTGTGCGGGAAGTACGCCGAGCTCGCAGATTCGTATGTGAGCGTGAACGAGGCTCTCAGACACGCTGGTGCTGCAGCCGATGCACGAGTCAACCTAACCTGGATCGAGACGGAACAGCTGGAAGGCGAGAAGGCTGGGAGAGACGCTCTTCTTGCAGCTGATGGGCTTCTCGTGCCCGGCGGCTTTGGTCAACGCGGCAGCGAGGGGAAGATTCGGACAATACAGCACGCGCGAAAGAATGACATCCCGTTCCTAGGAATCTGTTTCGGATTTCAACTTGCTGCCGTAGAGTTTGCGCGAAGCCTCGGCTTGGAAGGGGCGAATAGCACAGAGATCGATCCTTCCACGCGGCACCCCGTCATAGACCTGATGCCTGAGCAGCTTGCCGTCGAATCGAAGGGAGCGACGATGCGGCTTGGTGCACACGAGGTCAGAATACAACCCGGCACATTGGCCGAACGTCTGTATGGCCGCCGCAGAGTCTGGGAGAGACACAGACATCGATACGAGGTCAATCCCAACTACTTCTCCAAGCTTGAGCACGGCGCCCTCGTTTTCTCTGGTAGGAGCCTCGACGGCCGACGTATGGAGATCCTAGAGCTTCCTTCGCAGTATTTCTTCATGGCAACACAGTTCCACGGGGAATTCCGTTCCAGGCCCACAAACCCATCTCCTCCATATTATGGACTCGTGAAGGCGTCGCTTGACAAGAAACTCGGAAGACCACAAGTCGAGCTTCAGGATGCTGCTGAAAGGATGAAGTACCAATCATGAGAGCGTGTGCGAGGAAGTCAAGCTCAAGCGGTTCGTAGACGATGTCTACTGAACAGATCGTTAAGACCTTTCGATCCCTCGGTCCGGCGGATCTTCGCATTCTACTTGGCACAGAGTTGGGAATGACAAGTCGCGAGTATGTTCCGACTACACGTATCGTGCGATACGCAAACCTCTTGGAGGAGGAAGTCCTTGGGGCTCAACCTGAACCCTTGGAAGAGGTCGAAGTGTTCGTTCCCAA
>CAZUTN010000177.1:0-2737 GCA_964623365.1 uncultured Candidatus Bathyarchaeia archaeon | reverse complement strand
GCCTTGGCGCTTGCTGTCAGTTCTTGGTAGCTGATCCTGCCCATTACGCGTTCGATCTTCTCGCGTCGCTCTCGACCGACGTAGATTCGTTCATGCGGAGCCGCAACCACTCCAAGCTTCAGTTCAGCTTCGAGGAGTGTGAAGTAGGTCTCTCCGATGACCTGAACAGTAGGAGCAGCAACACGCCTCTGTCTGTCAGTTGAGGGTCTCCCGTAGCTCAGGAAGTCGAGTACGTAGGCGTACTCCTCGTACAGTCTGGGGCGCAGAGCTTCCTCTCTGCCTTGGCGTGTGCTTCGAGTGTCGTACCTCTCAAGACTGTCTCTCGATTCCATCAAGAATCACTTCGCGGCTCGCTTCCTGCGCCCTCAGAAACTAATGGTCGAGCAGAATCGTTTCTGCAGAACTCTCACTCGTCAGCAGCATTGGTGACGCGTTTCGGGACGCGGACATCGGCTGCTCTTCCCAAGACCGAGTGTGGCCTCGTCGCCGTCAAAAGCCTTTCGGGCATCACGCGTTGAGGGATTTGACACATTCGGGCCGCATACAAGGTCTATGTAAAGATGAGATGGTCTTGCGGCTTTGATTCACACGTCTAGGTCGTCCTGAAGGCGGCCAGCGACTTGAGGATGTCTTGCAGTTGATCGGTTGTGTACACCCGGCCCCTGACGGAGAGGACCGTTCTGAGTTCCTCTATCGACGAAGGCATGCAATTTGCGATCTGTATCGCGTCCTTACGATCTAACTGATGCTTCTCGGAGAGATCTCGGACCAGCTTCTCGGCCTTCCCTCCTGGGATCTTCGAGAACTTTATGGTGTAGTCGCGCGTCCTTCGCTGGAATTCTCCCAGCTGATCTTCGCTTGCTCGTTCGAGGATCCTTCGCGCCTCGGCTGTCGGGATCGGTTTGGCGTCTATCAGTTTCCGGGGCAATGTCGGATCAACTACCCTACATGCTCAGGTCTGGCAATCACGGTACGCGTCTGCTTTCCCTCAGCGACCTCGATGACGTAGCTTCGTCCTCGGCGTTCCTTGACGATGCCTATTCGGCCGTGGTACCGGCGGTGCGGCATGCCTTTGTGTACGCTCGGGTCGATTCTTATCGTGACTTTGTCTCCAGGGTTGAAAGTCCTGAGGAGGCGGCTGAGGCCGATCTTGCCTCTCTCTCGAGGTCTCTTTCGGAAGAGAGCGCGGGTCTTTGATCTGTAGCCTTTTGAACGCCTTACCAAGTTCTACGTGCTCCTGAGCGTCTCTTCTGGGTGATCCTGCTAGCACACGCCAAATGCGCTATTTAAGCATCCCAGACCTGTCGCAGCTACATTTGGAATGGAAACCGTTTCATCAACGCGCCCTGACGGCGCTTCAGGCTCTTCATCATCTTCTTCATCGTCACGTATTGATTGACTAGTTCCTTGACTTCCTTCTCAGCCCTTCCGGATCCTCTGGCGATTCTCCGAGCCCTTGAGGAGTCTATGATCTTCGGCGCCTCAACCTCATCTTTCGTCATTGACTGGATCATGGCGCGCCATGCGTCCATCTTCTCCTCGGCGTTCTCCATCGCGTCGTCCGGAAGGTTGTATCCGCCCGGAAGCATTCCCAAGACTTTCTTGAGGGGGCCCATCTTTCGGATGGCCTCAAGCTGATCGTACATGTCTTTCAGGTTGAAGCGTCCTTCGAGCATCGCGCGCGCTTTCTTCTCGGGTATCTTGACCTCGGCCTCTCGAACTTTCTCAACCAGCGACGCAATATCGCCGATGCCGAGTAGACGGCCAACAAAGTTTGATGGAACAAACTGTTCGATGTCGTCGGTTCCTTCGCCGACACTGATGAACTTGATCTTTGCCTCGGTCGCGGCGACTGCCGACAATGCGCCTCCTCCCTTTGCTGTCCCGTCAAGCTTGGTCACTAGGATCGACCCGATATTCGTCGCTTCATTGAAGGCCCTAGCCTGCGCCATTGCGGCCTGTCCTATCGACGCATCCACGGCAAGAACAATCTCGTCGGGCTTCGCCAAGTTTGCGAGCCGCTTCATCTCGCTCATCAGTTCGGCTTCGTTCTTGTGCCTGCCCGCGGTGTCGATGATTATGAGATCTTCCTTCTCCTTCTCGAAATGTGAGAAACCGTCCTTGACGAGTCTCTCGGGCGACGGATTGCTTGGATTCCCGTACACGGGAACTGACACCTTGCTGGCAAGCTGCGCAAGCTGTTCATATGCTCCGGGTCGGAAGTTGTCAGCACAGATGATTCCGACACGCAGACCTCTCTTCTGATAGAATCGAGCGAGCTTCACCGCGGCCGTCGTCTTGCCGGTCCCTTGGATTCCAACGAGCATGATGACATGGGTCTTCCCTGGCGGTATAGTGGTCTTCGGCGCTTCCTCTCCGAGGAACCTCGTCAGCTCCTCATAGAGGACCTTTATGACGTGCTCCCTTCGCGAGATACCTGGCGGGAGCTTCTCCTCGATCGCTCTCTTCTCGACGTTGCGTGAAATCTGGAGCACCAGTTCCACATTCACGTCAGCCTGGAGCAACGCTCGCTGGAGGTCCTTGGCGAGCTCTCTGATCGCCTTCTCGTCGACGATCGGCAGTCTCAGCAGTTTCCGGACGGCTTCACCGAGTGACTTGCCGAGGTCTCCTAGAGCGCTCAACCGCGCAATCTCCGAACGATCTGAGTCGTTTGCTCTTCAACTTCGGTCACTTATAGCCTCTTCATCGCGACAATGAGAACTGCGACGGATAGTCT
>CAZUTN010000176.1:0-2761 GCA_964623365.1 uncultured Candidatus Bathyarchaeia archaeon | reverse complement strand
CGGCTATCTGGTTGTAGCGCTCCGTCTCACTAGCCTTGGCTCCGACAACTGAGAGACCCATGACCCACCTCAACCTCTCGGACTTGAATGCCTCTATGGCAGCATCCAGCTTCTTCGGGTACTTTGCTAGCTCGCTCATGATCTCACCTCAGGTCGACTTGATATTCGAGGGCTTGAACGGGTTTGGCCCGAGCTCCCTGACCTTCTCGGTCATGTCCCTGATTAGAAGAGAGAACTTCTCACCCTCGCCCGCAGATATCCACGCCAGCCTGACTCTATCCTCCTCCACTCCGAGCTGCTTCAACGCCGTCTTCAGAAAATGAAACCTCTTCTCCGCACGGAAGTTTCCTTTCACGTAGTGGCAATCGCCTGGATGACACCCGGTCACGAGCACTCCATCCGCGCCGTCCTTGAGGGCCTCAAGCACGAACACTGGGTCTATTCTTCCGCTACACATCGTCCTTATGATCCGGGCGTTCGCAGGATACTGAAGTCGACTCGTTCCGGCCAGATCCGCTCCAGCGTAGGAGCACCAGTTACACGTAAAGACGAGGATGCGTGGATCGAAGCTGGCTCTCTCCACTTTCGCTGCATCTCCTGCGCTTGGAACTGATTCTACTTGGCTCATTCTCTATCGCCTCACTAGGTCATCAGCGCTTCAACTTGTGCCAGGATCTGTCGGTCGTTGTAGTGGCGCATCGTGATGGCGCGTCTAGGACAGTCGGCGGCACAGACACCGCATCCTCTGCACAACGCAGCGACCGTCTTCGACTTTCCATCTTCGATCTTGTGGGCTCCGTAGGGGCAGAGCTCCTCACAGAGGCCGCACCCTATGCATAGATCAGTGTTCACGTCGGCTGTCAGCGCGTCCGTCTTCAGTTTCTTGTTCGCCATGAGAATCGAAGCCCTTGCAGCGGCGGCCTTCGCCGAGATTATTGACTCTGGGATGTCTTTTGGCCCGCTGGCGGTACCCGCGATGAAGATTCCGTCCGACTGGCAGTCAACCGGCCTCAGCTTGGGGTGGGCTTCCATGAAGAACCCGTCAGGTCCCAGAGGGACCTTCAGCATCCTCGCCAGCATCACATCTTCCTTTGACGGACAGAGTGGGGTTGAGAGTACGACCAAGTCACAGAGGAATTCCGTCTCTACGCCAGCGAGGGTGTCGTAGACGCTTACGTTCACCTTCTTGTCGGGTGCCTCGGTGATCTCCGGTGGGATTTCCCTGACATACCTGATGAACTTCACTTCGAGAGCTCTCGCCTTCCGGTAGAAATCCTCGTACTCCTTGTATGTCCTCAGGTCGCTGAAGAGTATGTCAACGTGGGCCTTCGGCCACAGTTCCTTGATTCGAATAGCGTTCTTTATTGCGTTCATGCAGCAGATCTTCGAGCAATACGGCCAGCCCTCCTCCTTCTTCGCGCCGAGAATCTTAGAGAGAAGTCGGGCTGCAAATGACTGGCTCATGTCCGAGAGCTCGTATGTCCACACTTCACCGGTGCGGGATCCGACACACTGGATCATCAAGACTCGCTCGGGTTCGGCAAGCTTGCCCTCCGCCAGCATCTCCTCGAGGTGCAGCTGCGTAACGACCTTGTCGAGTACTCCATACTGGAATGATCCCTTCGGGGGTTCGTAGTTTATGGCGCCGCTCGCCAAGACAATCGTTCCAACATCCAGCTTTGCATCCTCAGTTCCCTTCTTGAGGGAGACCTTGAAGTTCCCGACGTATCCGCTGATGTCCTTGAGAATGGCTGATGTGAAAATCTGGATGTTCTTGTTCGACATCACTGTCTTGATCAACGGATCGATGATCTCCGAGGAATCTTGAAGTGTGGGATAGATCTTGCCGAGCCTTCGAGTGATGCCTCCGAGTTGGGGCTCCTTCTCGACCAAATGCACCTTGAAGCCTTGGTTCGCTAGGTTCATGGCGGCCGTGAGGCCAGATATCCCGCCGCCTATGACCATGGCTGAATCAGAAACGTCGACCTCGGGCTCATCTTGAGGTTCAAGCCATCCTGCTCTAGCCGCCGCCATCCTGACTATGTCCTTTGCCTTTGCTGTCGCCTCTTCGGGTTCATGTGAGTGGACCCAAGAGCATTGTTCCCGAATATTCGCCATTTCGAAGAGGTACTTGTTCAATCCACCTTCTTCGCAAGTCGATCTGAAGAGTGGTTCGTGGGTTCGCGGCGTGCACGATGCAACAACGACTCTGTTCAGCCCATTCTTCTTGATGGAATCCTTAATCGAGCTGAGGCCAGCTTCGGAGCAGGTGTAGAGATTCCCTTCTGCCCACACTACGTTTGGGAGGGTCTTTGCGTATTCCACGACCTCGGGGACGTTCACGACGCCCCCGATGTTGACGCCGCAGTGGCAGATGAAAACTCCGATCTTGGGTTCTTCCAAGATTGTCACACGCTCCCAGCCATGAGGATCTCGCCCAGTCTGGCTGCGGCGGCGCTCGCTTGCATGACCGAGTCTGGTATATCGCCAGTTCTGGGGCCGAGACAGTATCCGCAGCCAACGATTCCTGGGACTTGCGTATCGACCGGCTGACCCACGGTGTCGGATGGGACGAGAAATCCGAATCTGTCGGTTTCTATTCCCAAGATCTTCGCCAAGTCGATGGAGTCAGATCGTGGCATCAGGGCTGTGCTGAGTACTATCAGGTCCGCTTTCAGACTCTTGACTGTTCGAGTCAGCGTGTCTTCGTACCAGAGGGTGAGATCTTTCGTTTCCGGATCCTCTCTTATCTCACCAGGGC
>CAZUTN010000175.1:0-2814 GCA_964623365.1 uncultured Candidatus Bathyarchaeia archaeon | reverse complement strand
GTTCTCGAGCAGAGATTTGGCGATTCTTCCTAGTCCAAGCCTGCGTAGGAATGCCTGTCGGCCGACATCAGCCCCGATGAGGAAGAGTTTGTTCTCGACGAGTAGAAGTCGTATGTCATAGACGACCTCTACGTCGAATCCTTCGATGTCGAGGATTCTCTTGTCGAGTATCTTGTCCCGGAGCAGTAGCTGATCTGCGGTGTGCTTGATTTCAGGATACTTCCCCTCGGGCGGTTCTTCGATTATCGTTCTTTCAGCTGTAACATCAATTACATGTTCCCAAGGGATGTTCCAAGGAGGTCGACCTAGTGAGCGTTCGACGACAAGGCTCGTCACTTCAGGGTAGTGCGGGTCATCTCTGATTGCCAAGTCTTTCAATTTGCCAATTGTGATCCCGTTCTTCGTCTGGACTTTCTTGTTGATGATTTCGCTCAGAAAGAGGTATCGCGTGCTCTTGTCGTCTCCGAGCGAAGCTTTCTGAATGTATTCCCGAATCTGGTTTGACCTTGCCGACATTAGCCGTCACCTTGGAGCTGGGAATGTGTCATGCGCTTGATAATCTCTCGAACTCATCCTCCTAATAAGTTCGGGAAGATGATCGTGATGCCGTACAGAGTCGAGACGGCGATGACTGTTCCGGCAATGGCCCATTCGGTCATGTTCTGGAGTTTGCTGTTCGAATACCGGCCCATCAACTGCTTGTCGTTCAGCAAGAGGATCAGGAATACGAGAGCAGGCGGTAGCAATGCCACGGCCACAACCTGCACAAAGAGCACAATCAGCACGAAGGGAATGTTGGGAATGAGAACGATTGCTCCAGCCAATCCTATGTTGATGAAGTAGAACAGGTAGAACCACGGAGCACTCTTGACATTCACATTCAGGCTGTGTGCCCATCCGAAGACCTCTCCAAACGCCCATGAGGACGCAAGAGAGACACAGATTGCGCCTAAGAGCCCTGCGCTGAAGAGACCGATGGCAAACAGCGCTCCAGCATATTGCCCAGCCAAAGGAACTAGCGCGAGGGCGGCTTCGGACGCGTGCGTAACATTTACGCCGGCTTTGTTGAGAGTCGATCCAGTTGCGATCATTATGAACGCTGCGCCTAGGCCTGTCATCACCGTGCCGAGCGCCGTGTCGATCCTGGAATAAGGAACGTCCTTTTCATCAAGTTCTTTGTCGACGACCGCACTCTGCTGGAAGAATATCATCCATGGAGTGATGGTAGTTCCGATATTCGCCATCATCAGTGTCAAGAGGGGTACGGTCAGTCCGCCTTCGAACGTGGGAGTTATGATACTGCGCGTCACCACGCTCCAGTCGGGCTTCGCAAGAATAGCTGCTGGTATGTACACCAGATTGAGCAAGCAGAAGACGAGCGTGATTCTCTCGAAAGTCCAGTAGGTACCCGTGGCCACGAGCAACGTCAGAAGGACGATCACGCCGAGTACAGTCCACAGCGGAGGTATTCCGAAGATGTTGGCAGCTGCGACCATGCCTATGAACTCGGTGACGAGGATCAGGAAGTTGGCAAGTGTCAGATCTATCAGAGAGAACCATCCCCAGAATGGGCCGAAGCCGTCGAAGATCGCCTCAGCGAGCCCTTTCTTGGTTACGGCTCCAAGACGAACCGTCATCTCTTGAACGAAGTACGCGAGTATGCAGAATACTATGATGAGCCAGACTAGGTTGAATCCGTAGCGGGATCCTGAGACCGCGTATGTGGTTATTCCTCCGGCGTCGTTGTCAGCGACCATCACTATGATGCCGGGTCCCGCGATGGCGGAGAATATGGCGAGGCGCTTCCGGGCGCGTCGGTAAATGTAGTAGAGTCTTGGTATCAGCTTCATTTTCTTGCACCGCCATCAATTGGCTCCGGATCGCCTCTCCTGTGGGCATTCCACTATGCTCGTTCTGCATGTGGCGTCAGGCGATTTCTCTTAAGGCTTGCTCACTGGGGACTACGATCCGTCTTCACCGTCTCTGGAACATCTCAGGTAGGCGTTGTGGGTAGCATGTTCATTGCGTAAGGCATCAACAGGATCGAGCCGTCTCCTCCATGCGAGCGCAGCGCATGATCCAACGCTTCCTGCGGCTTCCTGAAGATCTTGAAGATGACAGGGTTTGCTTCGGTCATCTTGTCAGATACGACGAGAATCTCCGCTCGCTTGGCGATCTTGCTGAGCGCGCATGTTTTGTGGGCGCCGAGAACGAACTCTTCGCTGAGTCTCCTTCCTGTCTCCTCAAGGTCCAAGGCACTCTTCGTCCAGTTCTCGAAGGTAGTGTTCCCGAATCCTTCGCGACATTCAGCGACGACTATTACTGTTCCGCCGGGCTTGACAGCATACGAGGCGTTCTCGATTGCCTTATGCGCTTGATAGAGGTTGATGTCTCGTGGATATCCGCCCGCGCTTGCTACCACAATATCCGCTCTTTCTTTCACAGGAACCTTCACGAGGGTATCTACAATCTTCGTCCCGAATCTTTGCGCTGCAATCGGGTCTCCTGCATATCCGGCGACGATTCGATTCGCCTCATCTAGAACGACGTTGACGACGTATCGTAGCCCTGTAGATCGTCCCGCTTGTTCAAGGTCCTCGCGAACCGGATTCGACTCGATTACTCCTGGTTCCGCGTTTGGAAGAGTCATGAGACTATGATTCTTCTGGATCGTCTCTTTTCCAGCCAAGCCGGGTATGACGGCCTTGTAGCCGCCTGTGTAACCGGCGAAATAGTGGACATCGACGTTGCCGATTGCTAGAGCGAAATCGACATCAAGAAGAAGCGGGTTGACGAAGACTCTGGTACCCCGAT
>CAZUTN010000174.1:0-2817 GCA_964623365.1 uncultured Candidatus Bathyarchaeia archaeon | reverse complement strand
CGCTGGAGATCTGTGCGTCTTGAGTGAATCATACTACGAGAGGGCCACGCGGCACACAATCAGCCATTCATGGTGCGAGCCGCGTAGTTTGAACCGTCAGGAGGAGAACGCGCATGGGAGAGGGGCGACTTTGCCCGTCTTCGGGTCTCTTAGTGAAGAGCAAGAGAAGATGTTACAAGGAGGGGGACGGAGTGCCACTAGGAGGCGAACGCACTCTGCCAACCTTAAAGGAGATCCAACAACGACTGGATCTGGCGCGTACGGAACTAGAGAAAAGGCAACAGCAACTGCTCGAAAGTAAGACGGTCCTAGTACAAAAACTTCGAGAGGTCCTTCCCGGTTTTGTTGATTCGGCAATAAGAAGACTTGTGGAGAAGAACGCTTCACGCATCGATCAACTGCCTCCTGAAGAGCTTAGGAAGATGAAGATAGAGATTGAGAAGGAGAAGCCCAAAGCGATTGAGAATGCTTTGAAAACATTCGATTCATGCCCAGATTGGCTGTGGTGCCCGTCGTCAGCTGCAGGATATAGGGAGGATCCGATCGACGACTCCGGGGTTAGCGAAGAGGGGGCTATCTGGAAGGTGCTTCAGGGATACAGTAGACCTTTGGAAGAGGTCTTTGCCAGATATGGCCTAGGTGTCGGAGTACCTGCGGTACCCGGCGCAACCATTACTGGTTACCCGTTGAAGCTACCTTATCGCTTCTTGGAAGATCATGCATTAAAGGAGCTTAACATAGCCGTCGGCGAAGCTCACGAAAGGTTCTGCAGGGCAAAGCGTGATGTTGAAGCTCTGGAAAGAGAGCTCAAAGAAACCGAAGCCTTGGAGAAATTCGAATCGGCCTAGTCTTCAAACCCTAGAGAGAATGTTCTAGGAAATTCCAAAGGTGCTGGGACAAGTGTGAGAGGTCGGGGAGGTCGGGAACGGCTGCAGGGCAGCTAATCAGCACTAGGGTTGAGCTCGAAAGCCTTGCGAAGTCATATAGCTCGCGATTTATTGTCATCTCTGTTTTCCGTCGTCGGGTCCCTTGGTGCGGGTGTCGCAATTTGAACTCTCAGAGGACGAGTAGTTTTGTGTGTGGATCTCATGGTGCGCACCACAAGACCCGCCACCACCAATAAGTAATCTGAACCGCAGTAAAAAGACCAGACTTCACACAGAGACTTGCGACGGGATGAGTTGCGAGCGAAGATGAAGATTGGGACTTCCTAGCCTTGCACAGAACTCTGCTACTTCTCGCTCCATTGGTTTTCTTCGAGCTACTTGTTCTGCTGGCGATGCTGGGAAGATGGCGATGAACGGGATTTCGATTGGTCCTACGAGAACGGTATCGGTAAGGTAGAAGTGTCAAGTCTACGTTCGCTCCACCGTTACATGCTGACGGCTTTATCGCGGACTGACGAAGTTTCCGTCACCCTGCGAAACGTTAGGTCTCCTGAGGAAGATGGGGAAAGAAAAAGATGCGAAGATGGGTCAAAACTTGGTTCGCGCGTAGGAAGTCGATTACCGGCCTGTCGGCAGCGATCGTGATGATCGCGTTCGTCATAGTCGCCTCTGTCTTCGCATACACTGTGGTAAACTTGGGTTACCTTGCAACACAGAAGAGTCAAGAGGTTGTTGTCGGCGGTCTGCAAGTGGCTTCCGCAGCCATAGTTCTTGACGGGCCCGTCTACGGGTATGGTGCAGGATCGGGAACCGACGACAACATCACGACGGTGATCTTCTGGCTGAGGACCGCGTCAGGAGCCGACTCGGTAGACTTCAACGTTAACATGACAACGATAGCCTTCGAGAATCCGCGCGGTGTTTGGCCCAACATATACAACTCGGGGAACCACGACTTGACCTATACCCTTGTTGGAATCGCATACACCGCCAAGTACTCTGGAGGAAGGATGGCCTGCAGGATTGAGTGGGAGACAGGTTCAGGAATGTTGCTTGACAAGAATGAGAAAGTCCGCGTCACTATTGATCTCACAGCACTCACTGTGGTGTCTACCAAGGCGGGGGAAGTAATGAAGAACGAACAATTCGCGGTCATAGTCAAGCCTCTCCGAGGTCCAGTCCTCAAAATAGTCAGATACGCACCACCAGAAGTGAAGGCCAGTAACGACTTGGGCTAGATGTGTGGACGCCTTCTTCGTGTGTGCGTCTGCTGGTGCGCACCTATGAGAAGCTTGGTTCTGCATGTGATTCTCGGGTGGCTCTTCCGCGTGGCGTTCAAGCGGTGTTAGCTATTCTGTCGAGCCGTTTATACTTCTGTTCTGTTTTTCACCTCCATTCGTTTTGGTTGGCTTGAACGCGGCACCCACCTATCCGCGCGCTGTGGCGCATTCAATGAGCCGCTCCAGAAGACTGCCCATTCACACACCCGACCGACCTTGGTCAGTGCGCACTCGGGCTTGCCAACCAGAGAGAACCGACATGCCCACGAGACTAGAGACTTTTCATCCATTCACACACACACAGAAACGCCTATCCTGCTCCTGAACGCCTCCAACGGTTAGAGGCGCAATCCCCCAAAAACCCTTGCCGACTCAGGTGTACTGGACAAGACTCCGTCCGCTCGTTTGCCTTGAAATTCTAGTCCGACATTAGCTGTCTCGAAGCTTTGATGAATTCAGCTGCAGTTTTGAAAACCTGCGTCGCCTTCTTCCCATCGATTCTTCCAGGATGAATCCACCGACCACTATGACTGTTGAAGTTTACATACGTGGCAGGTTCTTTCAATTCCTAGAATTCGGATCCCAGTTTCTCAACTGTTCTGTTCCACTTCCTCTCTTGCTTCTGAATGAAGAACGCAGCGGCGACGGCA
>CAZUTN010000173.1:0-2817 GCA_964623365.1 uncultured Candidatus Bathyarchaeia archaeon | reverse complement strand
GTCAACTGGAACGTCCGAGCCTGGTGAATGGAGTATCTTACGGAGGGTTCCGGATGCTGGCGCCTCTATCTCAAACGTGGTCTTTTCTCCTTCGACGAGAGCGATGGCTTGGCCTTCTTCAACTCGATCGCCTTCCTTTCTTAGCCACTCGATGAGCTTTCCAGTGCGCATCGATTCGTCCAGACGCGGCATGGTAACCTCTAGCATAGGCGGATCAGATCTCTCTGCATCGTCGACTCCAATGCTCGACTGCAATTTAAGCCTCGATGAAGCTTGTGGCGAAGAGGTTGGTAGGCGCGTCGTGATGTTTGACGGGCCTAGGTAGGGCACTCTTTCAGGATCTGAACTGTACTGCTGGTCCCGATCCTTGAGGCTCCGGCCGCGATCAGCTCAAGCGCGTCTTTCAGTGTCCGAATCCCTCCAGACGCTTTCACGCCGAGTCGATCTCCGACAGTTTTCCGCATGAGCGCGACATCCTCCACGGTGGCGCCGCCTGGACTGAAACCTGTTGACGTCTTCACGAAGGCTGCGCCCGCTTCCTGAGCAAGCTTGCATGCTTGAACCTTCTCTTGCTCGTCTAGGTAGGCTGTTTCTATGATGACTTTGACGGGCTTAGCCTTGCATGCCCTTACGACTTGCCCGATGTCTTCTCGAACTGTTGTCACATCCTGGGATTTCAGCGCACCAATATTCAAGACCATGTCCACTTCAGAAGCTCCGAGACGTACCACTGCCGCAGCTTCGAAGGCTTTGACTTCAGTCAGGGAAGCACCGAGCGGGAAACCTACTGTTGAGCACACCTTGACATCTGTTCCACGAAGACTGGTGACCGCAAGCGGTACCCAGTTTGGGTTCACGCATACCGCGTGAACGCGGTACGTCTTCGCTTCTTCACATAGGCTTTCTATTCTATCTCGGGTTGCCGAAGGATCCAACAACGTGTGATCGATCATCTTGGCTAGCTCGTCCCTGCGCATACCCACAGGCCTTGCCTCTGGATTCAGAACTGATAGGTTTCGTATTGAGGTTTGTCAAGGTGCTAGCCTGAGCCTGACCTTCTTGAGGCTAGCACTATCGATGCGCACACGAGGATGGCTCCGAGGCCGCTGCCGAGGGCCAGCTGCTCGCCAAGGATCAGAGCTGACGACAGGGCTGCCACGATGACTTCGATCAGGAGAACCAGTGAGGAGAAGGTCACTGTCACGAACCTCTGGGCCTTCGCGAATAGCTGGTACGGTATGACTGTGCAGAAGACTGCCGTGTAGGCGACGGCGCCCCATCCTTGCCATGGAACCACAGTGCGTCCGACATCGCCGAAGAACGCGGCGAAGGGCACCATTGCGATGGCGGTGACGAGCATCACCCACACAACCATCTGAGGGACGTTGACTTCTTTCTTCGAGACCATACCCTTGTTCAAGACAAGGAAGAATGACCAAACAACACCTGCAAGGAAAACGAGAAGATCGCCAGTTGCCTGTCCGCCGGACAGGCTGCTGAGATCCCCGCCTGTCACGAGAAGGAACACGCCGAGAATCGCCGTTGGAACCGCGAGGAGCTTCCCGAAACCCATCGTTTCATGATACACCTTCCAGCTGAGCAACGCCGTGACGGTCACGTTTGCATTCACGATCAGCGCAGTTCTCGTCGCGGTGGTATATGCGAGGCCGACGTATTGAAGGATGAAAGCTGCGGCGTTCAGAACGCCGAGGGCCCAGATCGATCGGTCGCGAAGCATGCTCACTTTGGGCCGTTCCCTGATGAAGAGGAAGGCCGCGGAGAAGACGAAGGCAGTCGTCAGTCTCAGGAAAGCAAAGGAGTAGGAGTCGACGTAGTCTAGGCCGATCTTCATCGCGACGAAGGATGTCCCCCACAACAGGCCAGATAGCGCTATCACGGCCACGGGGCCGCGAATACTTGCCTCCAAACTATTCGCCTACTTGCATATGCAGCGGCTGACCCTTGCTTGAGCGAGGCAGGACTGAAGACGACCGCGCTCGCTCGTGATTCAGGTCGTTCAGGATTGTTGCCCTATTTCGTATGCGTAGATCGTGTGTCCAAGTAGCTCGTTGTAGACGACTGAGGCTTTCCAGTGGCCTACCTTGAAGTCGTGTGAGATGACCTTTGCTCCTTTCTTCAGCTCATTCTCCAGCTTTGGTCGAAGCCGCTCGTTGCCGCTTGTTGTAAGGTAGAGGGTGACGACATCGGCGTCCTTGAGATCCACCTTGAAAAGGTCATCATGAACCATCTTGACCCTGTCTTCGAGGCTCTGCTTCTTGATCTCTGAGCGCGCTCTCTCCACCAAGTCTTCTCGAATTTCCACACCCACAGCCGAGACGCCCGTCTCTTGGGCAGCCATCATCACAAGCCTTCCGTCCCCTGCACCCAGATCGAATAACGTCTGCCCTGGCTTGAGCGCTGCCAGCTGGATCATCTTCTTCGCAACTTCAACCGGAGTCTGGACGAATGGCGCGCAGCTCATTCCTTTCTGCTCCTGCGCTGTCAGGCGTACCGTCTCTCGGCTTCGCCTCTTTCTATTCGCGGGGTCTTCGGAGGACCCTGTTCTTTCTTTCCAGTCCACTTGATGTCTTCCTCAAGGAAACTCAGCGTGGTCTCTTTGAACCCGCTGAATATCTGATTGAGTTCCTCCAACGAAAAAGTCTCCATGAATGTGGGGTTTCTCAACCAGCTGTCCCAACCCCGGACGCTCTCGAAGAGCGCGGAGTTGAACTTGATCAAACTCGAATACACGGACAGCCGATCGGTTGGTTCAAGTTTCTTCAGATCGGCCAAGATCTTCGCGCGTTCGTCAGCCCA
>CAZUTN010000172.1:1248-2865 GCA_964623365.1 uncultured Candidatus Bathyarchaeia archaeon | reverse complement strand
ACGGCGGCGTTGAGCTCCTCACCGAGGCTGAGTTTCTCTCTATTGTCGAGTACGTGAGGCGCAGGCGCAAGAAAGCTGCCGTGGAGCCATTGGTGGCGTAGTCACCCTGTCAGGCTCTGACCCTGAGTCGATGATCGAGAGGGGATTGAGGAGATTGATCGAGTTTTTCGATTTCGGAAGGATTGTAATCAACGGCACCGAGTACACGAGCGACGTGATAGTCACGGGGGAGAAGATTCAGGCGAGCTGGCGGAGAAAAGAAGGGCATGTCTTGCAGGCCTCCGACGTGAATGAAGCTCTGGAGGCGTTTCAGCCTGAGGTTGTCGTTGTAGGAACAGGCTACGCGGGGATGATGCGAGTCTCTAGAGAAACGAAGCAGTATCTTCAGTCGAAAGGCATCGAACTGCATGTGGAGAAGACGGAGAAAGCTTGCAGAATCTTCAACACCCTATCAGAATCCAAGCGAGTCCTAGCGGCTCTTCATCTTACTTGCTGAGGAGTCCAGGAGAACAAGCGTAGAGACATTGCGTGTATTTCTTGGTCAGCCGCTCGCAGATTTGATGTCCAAGATGTGGCTGGACCACAAAGGTGAATTATGCGGCAGGTCGGTTCGCCTTGGCGTCTTTGGTGCTGAGAGTTGGGCAGGGGCGTAGAGATCAGCAAGCCGACGGGCAAGCTGGGCGTGATGCTCGTCGGCCTTGGAGCCGTCAGCACGACCTTGATCGCCGGCGTCGAAGCCGTGAAGCTCGGACTCGCCAAGCCGTTCGGCAGTCTAACCCAGATGGCAACGATAAGGCTGGGAAAGCGAACTGACAGAAGAACCCCGCTCGTCAAGGACTTCGTGCCTCTGGCGGAGTTGCACGATCTTGTCTTTGGCGCCTGGGACCTTTTCCCAGATGATGCATTCGTGGCTGCATCCAAGGCTGCTGTCCTCGATCAGACGTTGCTCAAGAGTCTGGAGACGCCGCTTCGAGCCATCAAGCCGATGAAAGCCGCTTTTGACCAGAGATGGGTCAGGCGTCTCGTCGGGACACACGTGAAGGTTGGCAGCAACAAGAAAGACCTCGCAGATCAGATACTGGCGGACATTGAGGAGTTCAAGAGAAGGACAGGAGCCTCAAGGCTGGTGATGATCTGGTGCGGTTCCACCGAAGCACACACCACTATCAAACCAGAACACGAAAACATCGATGCCTTCGAAAAGGCCCTAGAAGACAATTCCCCGGAGATCTCCCCTTCAATGATGTACGCGTACGCGTCTCTTGCGGCCGGGATACCCTTCGCGAACGCTGCTCCAAATCTATGCGTCGACATACCCGCTCTCGTTGACATGGCAAAGCGCAGCAAGGTGCCGATAGCAGGCAAGGATCTGAAGACCGGCCAGACGCTCATGAAGACGATTGTTGCGCCAGGATTCAAGGCGCGAATGCTTGGCGTCCGGGGCTGGTATTCGACGAATATTCTGGGCAACCGGGACGGAGAGGTGCTGGATGATCCTGAAAGCTTCAGGGCCAAGGAAGAGTCAAAGCTTGGAGTTTTGCAGTACATTCTTCAGCCCGATCTGTATCCGGACTTGTACGGAGACATCAGGCACCAAGTCAGAATCGACTACTATCC
>CAZUTN010000172.1:0-1148 GCA_964623365.1 uncultured Candidatus Bathyarchaeia archaeon | reverse complement strand
TGTATCCGGACTTGTACGGAGACATCAGGCACCAAGTCAGAATCGACTACTATCCGCCGCGAGGCGACAACAAGGAGGGCTGGGATAACATTGACATCTTCGGCTGGCTCGGCTATCCGATGCAGATCAAGATCAACTTCCTCTGCCGGGATTCCATACTCGCTGCGCCGGTCGTGCTGGACTTGGCGCTCTTCATGGACCTTGCGCAGCGAAGCGGCATGAAGGGGATCCAGGAATGGTTGAGCTTCTACTTCAAGAACCCGATGACTGCGCCGGGTCTCTACCCCGAACATGACATTTTCATTCAATTGATGAAACTGAAGAATACGCTGCGTTATCTCCGTGGGGAAGAACTGATCACACACTTGGGCCTCGAGTACTACGACTAGTGAAGACGGAACGATTCAACTGCCGACCGGTCTCGCGACAACGATCGAGTTCTCTTGGAAAGGCATCAAACCTGAGGCAACACATCCCATGGGACGAAGCTGACAACACCGGTCTTCGCCGGCATGAGATCGTGAAGGCTGTCAACGCGGATGGAAGTGTCGTTCCGCACTAGGGCGCTATTCTCATCGTTCTCCCTTTCTTGAGGAAGGTTTTCGAATATCTGACCAGTGCCGTTTCCAATCGAACAGCGTCTATTCGATGCTTTCTCGCGTACTGCTTGAGATCTCTGATACCTAACCTCTCAAGCGCCATTGTCACCAGCGGCGTAGGTCTTGGGTCTGCCTTCGCCCAGATGTGCTTCATGTCCCGGAGGAATATCGAGACGGTCGTGTCGCCGATCCCTTTTCCAAGTCTCTTCAAGTTTGCCTCAAGCTCGGCCGCGTCCGCTGAGGCTTCGCAGAGCCTGTTGAGGTCGCCGCCGTACAGTTTCTCGAGGTTGCCGAAGACCTCTAGGAGTTTGTCGGCCGTGCTGAAGTCAAATCGGGTGTATCCGCCCTCGTCTAGGATGCTGACCAGCCGATCCCACCCTGCGGCGATGATGCGTCTAGCCGTCGTGATTCCGCGTTGATCGAAGCATTGGTAGGTACGAGTTGCGGAGCTCTCCCTGATTGGCTTGCCATACAGGATTGCGGCGAGGAACCATTTGACAATCTCCTCATTCCTCTTGGGCTTCAGATTGATGCCCAACATGCTCGAGT
>CAZUTN010000171.1:0-2867 GCA_964623365.1 uncultured Candidatus Bathyarchaeia archaeon | reverse complement strand
GCCAACCCCGGTCCAGGGAATGGGTGCCTCGCAGTGATCGAATCTGGGATTCCAATCGTTGCTGCGACTTCTCGCACTTCATCCTTGTAGAGAGAGCGTAGCGGTTCGATGAGCTTGAACTCGATCCATCCGGGGAGGCCGGCGACGTTATGGTGTGTCTTGATTCTTGATGCAGGACTTCCCGCACGCGCGCTCTCAATGACATCCGGATAAAGCGTTCCCTGGGCCAGCCACTGGAACTTGCCATGCTTCTCGGCGACCTCGGTGAAGACCTTGGCGAATTCTTCTCCGATGATCTTTCTCTTCTGCTCTGGGTCTGAGATGCTCTTGAGTCCTCCGAGGAATCTCTCCGACGCGTCTACGTAGACGGTCTTGAGGTTCATCCGCTCAAGTATCTGTCGTACCTGCTCCGGCTCTCCTTTCCTTAGCAGTCCGTGATTCACGAATACGCAGGTCAGCTGATCTCCCACGGCCTCGTTCACAAGGGCTGCTGTTGTCGTCGAATCAACTCCTCCGCTGACCGCGCAGAGAACACGTTCATTGCCCACTTTTCGTCTGATTTCAGTTATCTTTTGCTTTGCGAAAGGGGCCATCTTCCAAGTGGGCTTGCATTTCGCGATCTCAAACAGGAAGTTACGGATGATTTCTTTCCCTCTGAGCGTGTGAGCAACTTCTGGATGAAACTGGACACCGAAGATCGGGCGGTTTCTATCTTTGATGGCGGCATGCTTTGTGTGTCTTGAGTGGGCGATCCCCTCGAAGCTCTTGGGAAGTTCTTCGGCGGAATCCGCATGGCTCATCCAGCATATGCTCTCGTCCTCAAGGCCCTTGAATAGGTCAGCGCGATCGTCGAAGGAAACCGGAGTTCTACCATACTCTCGTACGGACGGACGGTTGACCTTGCCTCCCAACATGTCGACGATGAGCTGAAGTCCGAAGCAGATGCCTAGCACAGGAATGCCCAGATCGAATACTGCTCTTTCGCATCTGGGTGAGTTTGTGTCGTTCACGCTGGCCGGGCCGCCTGAGAGAACTATGCCTTTCGGTTCTCTGGCGATGATTTGGTCAACGCTTGTGTTCCACGGCATGAGTTCGGAATAGACTTCGCACTCCCTGATGCGGCGTGCTATGAGGTGAGAATACTGTCCCCCGAAGTCCATCACCACGACAGTATCGTAAGGGTTGTCTGACACTCCGAATCTCCAGCCGAGAGCAGGTGTACTTGCGGTGCTTTGCCAAAAAACTTATAGATAAAGGAGTTCGGGCTCTGAATTTCTCGCTTTCCTTGAAGGGCAACCTGTGAGGCGTGCTGCATGGGCGCTACTGACGAAAAGGCCGCTAAGGGGCTTGGCGAAGAGGGAAGCCGACTCAGGAAGAAGGTGAAACCGAGCAAGCCCCCTCCGGCGGAAAGGCAGCCGCCGGCGCGACGTGAAGAGGGTGAACTGAATCTGATCGCGGCTGGCGAACTTCTTTCCCTGAAAGAACAGCTCAAGCAGGAACAGGAGAAATCCAAAGAGTATCTGAACAAGCTTCTGTACGCTCAAGCGGACTTGGAGAATTATCGAAGGCGTCTGGACCAAGAAGTGGAGTCCAGAATCGAAATGGGAAAAGCAAAGTTGATTCAGAACCTCCTGACGATCGTTGACGAGCTTGAGCTCGCACTAGACGCTGCAAAGAATGCCAAAGATGCAGGTGCCGTAGCAGCTGGTCTCGAGATCGTCCTCAAGAAGTTACGCGACGTGCTCAACGCGGAAGGCTTGGCCCCCATCGAGGCGATTGGCAAGAAGTTCGATCCGGGACTACATGAAGCGGTTGAACGCATCGAACGCGCCGACACCGGGGAGGGCACGATTCTGGAGGAGGTCAGGAAAGGGTTTACATTGAAAGGAAAGCTGATCAGGCCGAGTATTGTTAAAATCGCGGTTCCGCACATCGCGGAACCCAGCAAATCAATGGCATGTGAAGGTGAGAAAAGTTGAGCGGCTCCGGACAACCCGCAAAGGAAAAGATACTGGGCATCGATCTTGGGACCACCAACTCCGCAGCAGCGATCATGGAAGCCGGACGGCCCGCCGTAATCCCGAGCGCCGAGGGGCCGACGATGGCTGGGAAGATGTTCCCCTCCGTTGTTGCCTTCACAAAGGACGGGCAGCTACTAGTGGGCGAGCCTGCAAAGAGGCAAGCGACGGCCAACCCGGAAGGAACAGTGTTCGAGATCAAACGGAAGATGGGCACGGACTACAAGGTTTCCATCTTCGGAAGGGAGTATACGCCTCAGCAGATCTCAGCGTTCGTTCTTCAGAAGATCAAACGCGATGCCGAAACTTTTCTTGGCGGCCCAGTGAAGAAGGCTGTGATTACAGCACCTGCTCACTTCAATGACAATCAAAGGCAGGCAACGAAGGACGCCGGCGAGATAGCTGGCCTTGAAATTGTTAGGATAATCAACGAGCCCACGGCTGCGTGCCTAGCCTACGGATTGGATAAGCTCGACAAAGAGATGAAGATCCTAGTCTTCAGCTTCGGCGGTGGGACTCACGACGTCACCCTCATGGAATTCGGGCCCGGAGAGCCAGGGGGAGCAGGGGTCTTTGAGGTTAAGGCTACCAGCGGAGATACCAAAACTGGAGGAGCTGACATTGACAACGCAGTTGTCGGATATCTTGTCGATGAGTTTCGACGACAGTCCGGAATCGATCTGACCATAGACAAGATAGCTATGACTCGACTAAAGGAAGCTGCTGAGAAAGCAAAGATCGAACTCTCTACTCTAGTTACCACAGATGTTGATCTGCCCTTCATAATGCAAGACAAGCATCTGCATGTAACGCTAACCCGCGCGAAGCTTGAGGAACTAGCCCGCCCAA
>CAZUTN010000170.1:0-2891 GCA_964623365.1 uncultured Candidatus Bathyarchaeia archaeon | reverse complement strand
TTGACTTTACTGCAAGAGAGGGGCAGTATCAGGCGACAGTTCTAGTGCACTATAGAGATGATCTTCAGCTCGACCACACGATCGCGATTCCCATCGCTTTTTCGGTGGTCTCAGAGTTGCCGAACACTCAGACGGCAAGAACAAGCGTGACTGACCAGCTACTGTCAAACCAAATGCTCCTCCCCGGGCTCGCGGTCGTTCTTGTTCTCGTGTTTGTCGGCGTGTACATTCATAGAAGACGGAAGGCTCCGGAGGCCTGACCGAGACCCCCGCGCGTACCGGCACCAGATTCCGCACACTACATTGGGACTTCGATGAAGAGCCTTTCAAGAAGTTCCTTGTATCGGTTCCGGATCGTGACTTCTGTCACGTTCGCGATTTCGGCGATCTCACGTTGAGTCTTGCGTTCATTCGTCAATACAGCAGCAATGTACGTCGCGGCGGCTGCAATCCCGGTTGGTCCCCTACCGCTGGTCAGTTTCATTCGTGTCGCCGTCTCAAGGATTCGAATCGCCATCGCTTCTGCCTTGCCGGAGATTATGAGCTTGTTGCTGAATCTGGCAGCATAGTGCCGACTGGTCGAAGGTGGCACGAACGTCTCCAGCTCTCGTACCATGAACCGGTAGCTTCTGCCGATGTCCTTCTTGCTAAGGTTGCTTGCGCTAGCGATCTCGTCCAGAGTCCTGGGGACACCGCACTGTCGACAGCTCATGTAGATCGCCGCGGCAGTCACATTGTGGATCGATCTTCCACGGATGAGCCTCTTCTTTATCGCGCGCCTGTAGATCACTGACGCGGTCTCGAGAAGATTCTTCGGAAGATTCAGTGATGAGGCGAGCTTGCTGAGTTCGGAAAGTGCGACTGCCAAGTTTCGCTCGGTCGCATCTGAGACACGCACTCGTCTCTGCCACTTGCGAAGTTTGTACATGTCGAGGCGCTCAGTCGCAGTCATCTGGCGGCCGCCACTTCTTCGATCACGCCAATCAATCACGGTCGAGAGACCCTTGTCATGGATGGTGTAGGTCAAGGGCGCGCCCGCGCGAGCCCTCTTGGCTTTCTGCTCGTCGTCAAACGCGCGCCATTCTGGCCGGCTGTCAGCCAGCTTCTCAGCAATCACACACCCGCAGCTGACGCACACAATCTCTGCAGCATCATAGTCTCGCATCAGTTTGGAACCGCCGCATTCTGGACAGACCCGGATCCTGGGCTGTGCTTGCACGGCTTCTCCCATGTCCGTTTGCGGATCTTCCACCAGGTTTCCTCCAACGTCAGTCTTCGAGAGCGTACAGTGTTCGTCCGATGATCGCCTCTGGTTTGGCAATCATCGGTCTCACGGAGGCGTAGGGTCCTGAAACTGGGCCGAGAACGTCCATCACGACACCAACGTTCTTCAACTTGCTATCGCACGCTTTCGTGCCCGGTCTGGCGAACTTCGGAGGATCGAGCTTCACTATGAGGACACGGCTCTTTGAGAGATGAAGCACCTTGCCCAGTCTTCTCAAATCTTCGCCGTCACTCCGCGAAGGTGCGCTTGCAACGCTGCCACAGCTTATATAAACGTCTCGTCTCCCCCGAAATCAACCACGCACACACCCAGATGCATGATTCTTTTTGATGATCAAAATGAGAATGCGGTCTCACGCGATCCGAGAATATTTGGCGTAGGGACAATTCTTCGAGCCTTGCAGGTCAGTATCTGATCGCTGACCTAGTTTTTGTACCGTGAGACTCTGCCTACTCACAAGTTCATGAATTCTGAACGTTCGAGAGAAGGACATGGGTGCTGCTTTGTTGCACGCCTTGCTAAGGTACGCTCGGCCCGCCCCCATCTCAGACTAACACCAGGACCCGTTCCATTTCATGGAAGGAAAGTGCGCGGTAACCCCGAAACTTTTTACGGCGCCGAAAGGTTGGCTACCCGACCCGGAAGAACCCGTGGATGATCAAAGGCATAGCTCTGACGAACTTCATGTCGTACGAGAATGCGTACGTCCCCCTAGAGTCAGGGCTGAACTTGATCTGCGGACCTAACGGCGCAGGGAAGTCATCGATCCTGCTGGCCATCTCAGTTGTCCTGGGTCAGACGTACACGGAACGAGCTCGCCGTTTGAGCGATCTCATAAGGTGGCGCACGGATGAGGCGCGCATCACCCTTCAGCTTGACAATCGCCCGAGAGAGCAGGGCAAACCGTTTCCTCAGTATCACGTTGATACCGTGACGGTTACGCGTGTGCTGAAGCGAAACGGCACCTATCAGTATCTGGTTCAGGACCACCCTGTGACCAAGGGTGAGGTTACAGACGCCCTTGCACGCTATGGTCTGAACCCCGACAACATTCTCATAATAATGCATCAACTGATGGTCGGAAAGTTCGCCTCCATTTCGCCTCAGGAGAAGATGAAGATGTTGGAGGAGGCGGTTGGATTTCAGTCCTACCGCTCGAATGTCCTCGAAGCGCAGGGACGCCTCACGAAAGTTGCAGGTGAAGAAGAGTCCCTCGCTCAAGTATTGGAGTCTACAAAGGAGACCCACGAATACTGGCGGAGAGAACACGAGCGGTTCCTCCTGAAGAGAGCGCTCGACGCAAAGCTAGCCGAGCTAAAGAGAGAAATGGCATGGGCCAAGATCCAGAAGCGAGAAGAAGCACTCCTCCGCATCCAAGACAAGATCGAATCACGAGCCCGAATGATCGAGAATGCAGATCAGAAGATCCTTGAGGCAGACGACTCCATCAAGCGACGACAAGAAAAATACGATCGACACCTGAAAGACAGGTTCGAAGCCTACGGCAAGTATATTGACCTGGTCCGGCAAGAAGCTGTGGCCGCGTCGACCCTAGAA
The DNA here is from genome assembly GCA_964623365.1 of uncultured Candidatus Bathyarchaeia archaeon. Taxonomy (GTDB): domain Archaea; phylum Thermoproteota; class Bathyarchaeia; order 40CM-2-53-6; family 40CM-2-53-6; genus CAVPLU01. The sequence goes on along the minus strand of CAZUTN010000170.1, from coordinate 49 downwards.
TGGATCCAGAGGTTTACGGACGAGACCCAGAAGAGACTATTCACAGACG
>CAZUTN010000169.1:0-2908 GCA_964623365.1 uncultured Candidatus Bathyarchaeia archaeon | reverse complement strand
CTGTATTTCGAGGGTCTACACCCGATCATACAAGCTCTGATCGCCACGCTTTTCACTTGGGGCATGACGGCCCTCGGGGCTTCTGTTGTCTTCTTCACGAGTGGCGTTAGCCGGAGATACTTGGACGCTTCTTTGGGTTTCGCGGCAGGCGTCATGATCGCGGCGAGTTTCTGGTCTCTCCTAGCGCCTTCGATCGCGCTCTCGATGGAGATGGGGCTCATTCCCTGGCTGGCGCCGCTGATAGGCTTCCTGCTGGGTGGGGCTTTCCTGAGACTCATGGACGGCATCCTGCCTCACTTGCATCTGTTCGCCTCGGTCTCGGAGGCGGAGGGTGCCTCCACGGGGTGGCGCCGAGTCGTCCTTCTGGTCCTGGCGATAACGCTGCATAACATCCCAGAGGGGCTCGCTGTCGGCGTCGCCTTCGGGGCCGTCTCGATTGGGCTTGGCAATGAAAGCCTTGGTGCCGCTGTCGCCCTAGCGATAGGGATCGGACTCCAGAACCTGCCGGAGGGCACCGCCGTGTCCGTGCCGCTGAGAGGGGAGAAGATGCCTCGTCTGAAGTGCTTCTGGTACGGTCAGCTCTCGGCTGTTGTGGAACCTGTCGCGGGCGTGCTGGGAGCTGCAGCTGTTCTCCTCATGCGGCCTCTGCTTCCCTACGCCCTCGCCTTCGCTGCCGGTGCAATGATATTCGTCGTGGTCGAGGAGGTCGTGCCAGAGTCACAGCGAGGTGGAAACACCGACATCGCCACCTTGGGTGCGATGATAGGGTTCGCTGTGATGATGACGCTGGATGTGGCACTCAGCTAGAGCCGTTCTCCTGTTGCTGCAAAGTTGCCACATCATTCTGCTCGCGAGAAAGAGCAAATACCGGTAGGACAGACTTTCCGCCTAGGATTTGTGGGCTAGATACATGCGATGTCCAACCCGTCAAATCCATCAGCGTCAACTTACTCCAGCGTGTGCAGAAAAACGCTGAACTCGAGGTCGTTGCGGACAGAACGAAGTCCATAGTCGGCTCGGTTACCGCGATTTCATTCGAGAACGAGGAGTTTGTCGTCGTCACCTGCATGGGCATGATTCATGAAGTCAGAGGTGCTGACAGGCGGAAGGCTTTCGAGGAGATCTATCGCGTATTGAAGCTCGGTGGCGTGTTCTACTTCACCGAACTCAATCGGACGGACATGATCCCGTACGCCGGACCGTTCGGCCTGGCTTTCAGGAACTGGGCCTACTGGGAGAGGCAGCTAAGAACCAACAGATTCAAAGTCCTGAGAAGCAAAGTCCAAAGGATCTTGATCGAATTCATAGCTGGCAAATCCTGAGGTTTCGAGACACTCAGGCATCCGAATGCTGTGCGCACCATGAACGCGTTCATCCAAGAAGAAGCACTGAAACACATAGAGTTGAGGTGTTTGGGCGACCAGCGAGTGAAGGGGGAGATTCTGGACGCTATGAAATGGAGCGACTGGATCACTGATGAAGAACCTGGATCGTGAATTGCAGAAGGACCTGCTCAGAGGCAGGCTCGCTCCCTACACAAGAAGAGCGTTTGAGATGCTTCCCAGATTGAATCATCCCTCCATCTTGGATATTGGCTGTGGCACTGGCGTCCCCACGCTCGAGCTTGCACGATTGAGCAACGGGCAGACAGTGGCGCTGGACATCAGTCAACTACATTTGGACGAGCTTGAGGATAAGCTGGAATCTGCAGGCCTTACAGGCCGGGTCAGGACCGTCAGGTGCTCGCTGTTTGAGATTGATTTCCCCGACGAGGCCTTCGACATCATATGGGCCGAAGGTTCCATAGCGGTCATCGGTTTCGAACGCGGCCTTAGAGAGTGGCGCCGTCTGCTTAGACTTGGAGGATTCCTTGTCGTCCATGATGAAATCGGGAACCTAGCATCCAAACTGAGCCAGATCTCTCGCTGCAGCTATTCGTTGCTTGGGCATTTCACAATCTCCGAGGAGATCTGGTGGCATAACTACTACGAGCCGCTAGAGCAACGAATCCAGCAACTTCGCACAGAGTATCGTGATGATCCTGATGCTCTGGACTCACTCGCCAAGGAAGAGCGTGAAGTGGATATGTTCAAGAAGGAGCCTAGGAGGTTTGGCTCTGTGTTCCTAGCGATGCAAAAGACCTCTCCTGCGTAGGGCCGAGAGCGCCAAACTCAGTAACGCCAGAGCGAGGTCTGCTTAACGGCTGATCTATGACGGAACTCAGAAAGCCACTCCGTGTGTAGATTCAACGCCCTTCCTAGGGAAGCATACCCGCCGCGACTCGAAAGGCTACAACTTGACGGCGGTCACAAGGCAATGTGTGCCGTCGATGCGTCCCACGATTCTGCCATTTGCGTCCTTGAAATACGCGTCTTCTAGATCCTGCGCGTCTTTGTGATCAACCAACTTCAGATCGTAGCTCGACAAGAAATGCTCAATCTCTCCCCTTTCGATGCCAAAATGCTACTGTTCGTTTGCTCGGGAAACAGACCTCACAATCTCACTGTCCCCGTGGTGCTGCGTGGGTATTTGAGTTCCAAACAATGCAGGATCGAGGTGAGGTACGGTATCGCCGGGATCTGCAAGAATCTTGCGCTAGCCCAGAGACAATGTATGAGCGTGTAACATCTCCAATCTTTGAGTTCCTGTTCGACATCTTCAGGCGGGGATCTCGCGTGTTAGCCCGCCTTCTCGCCGGTTACGACGAGTCCCATAGGCACGGTCCTTGCTGTTACCTCGGTCAAGTCTGACTCGCCGAGCATTGATCGTATCTCCTCAGGAGTGTAGGAAGCGTTTATGGAGGATACCAGGCCCGGCCGTATTTGCTTGGGCTTGGTGAACACCCACATAAGCCATTTCACTAGTGGGTTCATGTCCCGGCGGAGATCGCTGATGAGGTATCTTCCTC
>CAZUTN010000168.1:0-2927 GCA_964623365.1 uncultured Candidatus Bathyarchaeia archaeon | reverse complement strand
CCGCCGTGGCTTCCATCGAGTCGTTTGCACGGGATCCGCGGAAGTTCTGGGAGTTCGCGCGAGAGATTGGATGGACGTTCCTCACAGCCAAGCCTAACGCTGCCCACATCGCGCTCGCGGAGCTGGAGAAGATGAAGCGTATTGATTGTGTGATAACGCAGAATATTGATGGCCTGCATCAGCGCGCCGGGAGCAAACGCGTGATCGAGATTCACGGCAGCATTGGACACATCAGCTGCACACAGTGCGCAGTCGCGTATGCGACTGACGAGGTCCTGGACCACCTGATCCTTCAGGATGTGCCGATATGTGAAAGGTGCGGCGGCTCGCTGAAGCCCAACGTGATTCTATTCGGCGAGGCCATCCCGAAGAAGACGTTGAACGAGGCGATTAAGAAAGTCAAGTCGACGGACCTGCTCCTCACCGTCGGGACGTCGCTTGAAGTCTATCCGGCCGCGTCATTCCCAGAGGACGCCAAGAAGAGCGGAGCCAGAATCGTTTCGATCAACACCGAACGCACCGTCTGGGACGATCTCTGCGACTACAAGATGCACGGACACGCAGCGGAAATCCTCCCGAGGATTGTCCAAGCGATGAAGATCAGCTTCTAGATGGCAGGTACGCGGACAGTGATTCAATGCCGAGCGCCTGCAACTTCTCTTGGCTCGGGTGGCCGGTCTTCAAATCCCATCCTCTGAGCGCGTAGTACTCTTTCAACTGCCGATTCAGGTCTGGCACGTTCCCTGCGGCCGGGCCGTCCGGCAGGGGTTTCATGGCGTACCTAGGCAGTCTGTCGTCTTGCGCTGTCGCGCCCAGACGCAAGTTCATCACGCGCTTTGCCATCACAATCCTCTCACCGATCTTCAGCAACTCTTGCGGGGCGATCTTCATGCCGGTGCAGTGTGCTAGCATGTCGGCAACGTCTTGCACTGGCGGGTTTGCGAATTGACACATTATCATCGCGTTGTACGCGGCTCTGTAGTTTTCGCTGTTGAAGGCAAGCTCGGCCTTTCCGTCGTTTGACAGTCTGTCCGTCGAGACGATCCCAAGCTCGGGAACGATCTGGCCGATCTCAACCAAGTAGATCGTAGAGAAGTTGTGGCAGGCTCCTCTTGGAGAGGTTGCGTAGGATACTGCCATCCCACTGATCGCTCTTGCATCATGGAATGGAAACTCCAGCCCTTTGACGTTCATCGCTTCCTCTTCAACTCCGAACTTCCTGCCCACCTCACGGGTTCCTTCTGCGAGCAGTGCACCGAGACTTTTCCTCTCCGCGATCATCCTCACCAGCTCGATCGCTGGATCGATCTCTCCCCACTCCAGCGCTAGGCCTCCCGTGTCCTCCTTCGTCAGCATGCCTTTCTCGTAGAGGTGGTACGCAAGCCCTATCGTCACGGAGCAGCTGATCGTGTCGATTCCATACCGGTTGCAGAGATCGTTTGCGAACGAGATGCCCTCAAGAGACGTACACGACAAGTTCGGTCCGAATCCGCAGAGGGTTTCGTACTCGGGTCCGTCCGTCTTGCCTACGGCGTACTTGCCTTCGTTGATCGTTATCACTCGCCCGCAGCGAATCGGGCACCCGTAGCAGGCGCTTGTCCCGGTCAGGATCGTCTGCTTCATTGAGACGCCGTCGATCTTGTAGGAGTCCTCGAACGTTCCTCTCGAGAAGTACCTGTTCGGCATGTTCCCGATCTCGTTGAAGTACGTGGCGCCGCATGCTGTTCCGGCCACCCGAAAGGCTTCGGTTCCGCTCGATTCCGTCAAGAATCTTGATGCATTGGCGCACGCTTTCTCGAATTCCTCCGGCTCCTCAACCGGGACTTCGACACTTCCAGATACGGCGACTGCCTTCAGATTCTTGCTTCCCATGACCGCGCCCATGCCGGTTCTCCCCGCGGCTCTATTCCAATCATTCACGACGGCTGCGTACTTGACAAGGTTCTCTCCAGCCTTCCCGATGCACGAGACGCTGGCCGCCTGGTCATGAAGATCCTCTTTGATGAGTTTCTGAGTGGACACTGTGTCCTCGCCCCAGAGTTGCTCGGCCCGTCTGAGTTCGCCTTTGCCGTCTCTTGCGGAAAGGTACGTTGGCTCTATGGCTCTTCCTTTCACAAGAACGGCGTCAAAGCCTGCAAACCTCATCTTCGCCCCGAAGACACCGCCCGAGTATGATTCTCCCCAGAGCCGAGTCAGCGGTGATCTCGCACACACGACGTGTTTCCCCGAACTGGGAGCAGATGTTCCGACCAGCGGACCTGCGGCAAAGATCAACACATTCTCAGGGCCGAGCGGGTCTGTGATTGGGGAAATGTGATCAAGGGCGAGCCTGCACGCGTAGCCGCTCCCGCCAACGTAGGTTCTGGCGAACTCCTCGTTGGTCGGTTCGATTGTGATCCTATCGTGGGTCAGATCCACAAGTAGCATTTTTCCCGTGTATCCGCCAATCAATTCCTTCACCTAGGAGCTAGAAGTCAACCTGTTTCGCTTCGTACATGCACACGAACAGTCTACGGATCTCTTCGATGTCTGGCACTCGCGGGTTCACGAATGTGCACGTCGATCTGTTCGTCTTCTCGATCAGATCGTCTATGTTCTGCTCGAAAGTGTTCGGAGAGATGTCTGCGTCGCGCAAGGATAGAGGCGTCTTGAGGTGAACCATCAGATCCTTGACTCTCTCGACAAGCCGATCCGTTGCTTTGTCAGCCGATTCTTCTTTGATCCCGATGGCGTGAGCGATGTCACTGTACCTTTCTGCCGCATCGCGACGGGAGAATTGGATCACGTACAGATTGGATACTGCAACGGAAAGACCGTGAGGCATGTGGAATACTGCACCGAGCGCATGTCCCATCGCGTGCGCAAGGCCAACCTGCGCGTTTCCAAAAGCGAGCCCGGACATCGTCGCCGCATTCTGCGTCTTCTGC
>CAZUTN010000167.1:0-2929 GCA_964623365.1 uncultured Candidatus Bathyarchaeia archaeon | reverse complement strand
GAATGATACCAAACTTGTCCGGTGTAGCCGTTGACGCTCAGCATGCCGGCGATCTTCTCATTCTGCTGGAAATCTAGCGTGTAGTATCCGTAGAACTGAGTGATTCCCTCGACGTGTGCTCCCGGAAGGTTCTGTGAGAGATGGAGTTCGGCGATTGACCGCGCGTCCTCTTCGCTGACTGGCATCTGACTTGACGCGCTTGTCTGCCAAGGTTGTCTCATCATGTCCGGCATCATGCTGTACTTCGTGTTCCACATCATGTTGGGTCCAGGCTCAGCGACAACTGTGCCAGGGATCATACTATCGCCCATCATGCACCCACCCATTCCCATGCCGCCTCGCGTCATCTCGGAGCGTGGTGCTCGCTTCCAGATCAGCAGCTCGAAGGCGCCTATGCCTGTGCTCTTCTCATAGACGATAGCGTAGAAGTTGTTCTCAAACTCCATGACCTCCATGAGCGCCAAGTCCCTGTCCCCAGTCCCAGTCACGTAATTCTGGAACTGGGCCACCGCCTCATCCAATGTGACCTGACCGCTACCGCTCCATGGCCAATACGGTGTTGCCTGAGCGTTCCAAACTGGGCCAATGTAGAGTGGAAATGCAAGAAGTCCGACGATTCCGACAACGATGAGGAGTAGGCCCGTTGTGCGTCTGTCCAACCCGAATCACTTCTCGGTAAGCTGGTCCTTCATCTCGAGATACTGTTCCTTGGCTAACTCGCCTCTCGCGTAGCGTTCATTCAGAATCGTGATTGCTCTCTCACTCTCCATCCGCTCGCTCCGAGGCGTCAGCAGCAAGTAGGCGCCTACAGCTAAGAGGCCAATGAAGACGAAGGCGACGAGCACGCCCGCGGACATGAATCCCCAGCCCATTCCGCTCGGGTAGCCCCATCCGCCCATCATTCCTCCACCCATCATCATCGGACCCAACATGATCATCCCAAACATCGGAACGATGAAGAACAGTCCAACCAGCAAGAGCGCCAGCACGAGGATGATTCCGATACCAGATCTTTCAGTCATGAGACTCCACTCAACACACGCTAGCGAAGGCCATGACGAGACTATAGGTTTGCATCAAGCAAAAGACGAAGAACTGTGAACCGAAAGTTTTCAAGAGCTACGGTCATTCGAATGACCACTTGCCGTTGAGCAAGTCTTCCAGACTCTACCTTTGCCTGTTGACACCAGGTAGTCTGAGATAGTGAAGGCGGCCCGTACATGTTTCAGGTGACCGCTCAATGGCAGTAGATCCGGTTTGCAGGATGCAGGTTGCGGATAGCGAGGCCAAGTACACGATCACGCATCATGAGAAGAAGTATTACTTCTGCTCAGCGGCGTGCAAAGAGGAGTTCGAGAAGAACCCGGGCAAGTACACTTGACAGGCAAGTCGCGATGGAGAGTTTTCTTGGGGCTCGGGCCGCGTCCAGGCGACACTGGCCGGACACCTGATGGTCGGTTCTGCATTTCCGACAAATCGACTAGCCATTTTTTTGTCAAATGGCAACGCAACCGTTCAAATAGCGAGCCTTCACGCTTGCGGTTAGGTTGACGAGGATGAGGAAGAATAGACGCGCCAAAAAGAAGGATCTTGGCGGGTTCCTAGGGCTCCTCACTCTCGTCGTGGTCTTCGCCGGAATCGCATTTCTCATCGCTTCACCCTCAGCGTCCCACATAGAGACTCAAACCGCTCGTGGGGAGGACGCATTCTACGGAAGCATCACGAACGTTCCATTCAAACACGAAAGTACTGGCGTCGTCAAAGCTGACACTAACTGTAAGCCCGTGGAGGATGGTCTAACCAACTGCATAGCCATCATAAACTCTTCCGACGGAACTGAGTTGCACTTCAACTATACTCACGACATGTCGAGACAACCATGCCTTGCACCAGGGGACCACGTAACAATCATGCTTCTGAGCGACGGAACTGTCAAGCTCGTCCGGAGATAAACTTTCCTTGGATCCACTACCGCTTATCTCGCTGGGACTAGTTGACGGACTGAACATTTGCTCACTCGGGCTGCTCGGCTTTTTCCTGAGCTTGATGTATGCAACTCAAAGCGACCGCAAGACGATCCTAGGTTACGGCGCAGTTTACATAAGCAGCGTGTTTCTCTCGTACCTGATGGTTGGAGTCGGAGTGACATTGCTGTTCATCACCCTTCCTAGCGTACCACACTTTCTGGCCCGGATAGCGGCTGGAGGAATGCTCGCAATTGGCCTGGCGAACATAATCAACTACTTCCTACCCGACACGATTCCGCTCAAAATGGAACCCATTTCGCATCCACTCAGCACGAGAGCTGTGCGTTTCATGAAGGCGGGTGGCGTGCCGGCGGTCTTCGCGGCGGGGATTCTCATAGGATTTCATAACTTCCCTTGCGCCTGTACGGGCGGCGTCTACATGACTTTCTTGTCGCTCGTGGCTGATTCACCGCTCAGGCTCGCCTACCTGCTCGCTTACAATACCGTCTTCATCCTTCCACTGGCCTTGATCTTGGTTATCTTCTCCAGTAGGCAGGCAATCGTCGAGTTCAGAAAGATGCATGCGAGGAACTCGGCAAGGACGACGCTGCTTCTTGGAATTGTGATGGCATTAGTCGGCATCTCTCTGTTGACCGCCATAGGTCTAGGAGTCCAGTAGGAACGTAGCGCCACAGTTCTCGCTTCGCGTCAATGATGGGACTCTACGAATAGATCACCTAAGTAGCCCGATTGACCAAGCAGCAGACTCGCTCACCTTTCGAAGAGAGCTACTAGGCCCGACTTCCCGCCCGATCGTCCTCGGCTCCAATGCTAGAAATCCATCGAGACATGCACGAGTTCATGGGTTATGTGGCAGTCAAAAGGCGGTCTTGAAATGCTCAGAGATGGCGTGAGTGAGCATCGGCTCTCACGCGTCTGCTGACTATGTCGTGGGCTGCCGA
>CAZUTN010000166.1:0-2955 GCA_964623365.1 uncultured Candidatus Bathyarchaeia archaeon | reverse complement strand
TGACGAGACGTGCGATATTTGCCATCTCAGGCCCCTTGGCGTGCTCCATCGCGCTGGCACTATTCTTTCCCGCCGCGTTGGTCGGCCTCGCAACAAGTCTGGCACTCGCGGTCGTCGTATCATTCGCATTCTCGTTTATGTTCCTAGCCTATCTTGAGCGCCGAGGCATGCGGACGCTCGGCGCCTCACCCATGAGGATCTTCAGGGCTTTCTTGAGAGACTGGCTCGACGGTAGCTTTTCCACATTCGAAGACTATCTTGAGATCTTCGGGGTAGACAGCTGGATCAACCTATGCGTTTTGACCTTCAGATCAAAGACGTCAGGCAACGTCAAGGCGACGTTGGTCGTGCCGAACTTTCACCCAGGGCCTTTCCTCAATGTTGGAAGTAGTGCTCTGCCGTACATGATCAAGCGCGTCGTCGAGTCTGCCACTGGGGGTGTAGCCGCGGTCGCGCATGGTGTCTCGGGCCACCAACTCAATCTTGTAAGCCAGCATGAGAATGAGAAAGTGATCGACAAGATCCATTCGATGCTCACCTTGAAAGGCTCAGGGTCACAGGTCAGTTCGATCGTCCGCGCGACTGCTGGATGCGCAACCGCAACCTGCCAGGTCTTTGGGGAATCGGCTCTGGTGACAATGACAGTTGCACCAAATGATAGTGAAGACGTAGACCTCGAAGTTGGCGAGTTGCTTCGCAAGAGCGCTCGAGGCCTTTTCAAAGATATTGCCGTCGCTGATGCGCACAACAGTCTAGGAAAGGTTACGTTGATGAGCAAGGACAAACTCAACGATCTTGCAGAGTCCGCCAAGCTAGCGATGAAGGCAACGCGGAGCGTGAGGCTTCGTTCCCCTTCCCTGGGTGTCGGGCAATCCTATCCCCATGGAGTTACGCTAAGAGAAGGCATGGGGCCCGGAGGAATCGTCGTCTTCTGGCTGGGCGTTGGGGACGAACCCTTCGCCTACGTAGTCTTTGACAGCAACAACATGGCCACGGGCCTGAGAGAGAGAATACTGGCTGAGCTGAAAGAGATGGGCGCCACCGACGCAGAGGTAATGACATCGGATACGCACATGGTCAACGGCATAGTCTCGGCGAAGCTTGGATACTACCCCATTGGTGCGGCGACCGATCACGAAGTCATAGTGGACTCAGTAAAGAAGGCTGCAGATGACGCCAAGATAAACGCAACGCCTGTGGAAACCTCCTTTGTTTGTTCTGAGATACAGGTGAAAACACTCGGCCTGTCCTCTTTGAGTCAACTGACCGGTTTTGTTCTCAGGACCGCAAGGCTCACATTTGCGACGCTCTTCCCTGTAGTGCTTGTGATCGCGGTCGTATCGTTCGCCTTCCTGATCTAGGTCGAATCCAATTGTCAAAAGAGCTACACTACATGCAGCTGCCACGGGAAGTGATAGTAGGGAACGATGTGCTCGGCCGAGTAGGCGAAACGTGTCGTCGGCTTGGTTTCTCGGGATCCGTGCTCATTGTGACGGACTCTAACGTCCATCCGATAGCAGCCGTACCAGTACGTGACTCTCTGAGTGAATCGGGATACAATGTTCAGGAAGTGCTGGTGAAAGACTCATCGATTCCGCAGGTCCGTCAGGTTGAGCGAGAAATCGAGAAGTTCAAGCCGAGTGTCGTTGTGGGCGTCGGCGGAGGAAAGGACATCGATATCGCGAAACTCAGCTCGGCCAACAAGGGCGTGCCCTTTCTGAGCGTTCCGACAGCCGCATCTCACGACGGAATCGCGAGTCCAGTTGTTTCGATGAAGGGGCACAGCAAGCCGTATTCGTTCATGGCGCAGGCGCCGATCGCTATCATGGCTGACGTTGGCGTCATAGTTCGCGCACCATTCCGGCTACTTGCAAGCGGTTGCGGGGACGTTGTCGGCAAGTATACTGCCGTCAGAGACTGGAAGCTTGCGCACCGAGTCAAGAACGAGTACTACGGCGACTACGCCGCCAACCTGGCGCTGATGAGCGCTAGGCTCGTGATGAGAAACGCACACGTTGTGAGGACCCTGAGCGAGACGGGCGTCAGGACGGTCGTCGAGGCACTGATCAGCTGCGGTGTCGCGATGAGCATCGCAGGGAGCAGCAGACCTTGTAGCGGTGCCGAGCATCTGTTCAGCCATGCGCTCGATGTGACGGCACCGCACCCAGCCCTTCACGGAGAACAGGTCGGCGTCGGAACGATCATGTGCGCCTACCTCCACGGGGCGAACTGGCAGCTCATCCGAGACATCCTACGAGGAATCGGGGCGCCGACAAACGGGCGTGAGCTCGGAATCGAGGGCAAATACATGATCAAGGCGCTGACGATTGCTCACAAGATAAGGCCGGATCGGTACACGATCTTGGGCGAGAAGGGACTGACACGTGAAGCGGCGAAAGGCGTCGCTCAAGTGACTGGTGTGATCGAGTAGGCTTGTCGGACGAAGTGGCAGCCCCAGCACTTGAGCTTGAAGCGAGGAAAGCAGCAATACTCAACGCCGTCAGGCACGCAGGCAGAGCCGACGCGGGAGCGGTCATTGGCAGACTTCTCGGCGCGCACCCAGAGCTGAGGCAGAAAGCTGCGGAAGTCCGGGTCCTTGTCGATAAGGTCATCGACGAAGTAAATGCGATGAGTCTCGCAGACCAAGAGACCGCGGTCCAAGAGAGCTGGCCCGAAGAGCTGACCAAGGAGAAACCGAAAGCAGAGCGAGGACTTCCCTCGTTGCCGAACGTTGACAAGTATCCCAAGGTTGTCACGCGGTTCTCGCCCAATCCAGATTCGGTCCTGCATCTCGGAAATGCCCGAGCGGTCATTCTCAGCCACGACTACGCTCGCAAGTACAACGGGACATTCATTCTGCGTTTTGAGGACACCGATCCCCGTCTGAAGAAGGCGGCTTTGCGGTACTATGACCTGATACGTGACGATCTGAAATGGCTCGAATGCTCTTGGGAT
>CAZUTN010000165.1:0-2981 GCA_964623365.1 uncultured Candidatus Bathyarchaeia archaeon | reverse complement strand
AACGAGCTGGCTGCTGGAAGAGGACAACCCGTCCGTCCGATACTCTACTCTCATAGAGCTCTTGGAAAGGCCCCAGACCGAAGCAGAAGTGAAGACAGCGAGAAAGGCGATCATGGAAAGAAGAGTCGTTCCGAAGATCCTGGCCAGACAACGGAAGGGGGGCTACTGGAAGAACGCCGAGGATTTCTACATCAGGACCAAGTACAAAGGAACCATCTGGCAGCTCCTGGTCCTAGCAGAGCTTAGAGCAGACGGAAATGATGAACGCATCAGGAAAGCTTGCGAGTTCATCCTTGAGCATTCTCAGGACCGGAAAAGCGGCGGCTTCTCATATCGCAGTGGACGAGACGGCGCAGGCGACCATGAGAGACTGCTACCATGCTTGACTGGGAACATGGTGTGGAGTCTGACTAGATTTGGCTACCTAGAAGATCCCAGAGTTCAGCGCGGGATCCAATGGATCGTAGACTATCAACGGTTTGACGACGGATTAGAGGAAGACCCGAGAGGATGGCCCTACGATAGGTTCGAGAAGTGTTGGGGAAGACACACGTGCCACATGGGCGTCGTCAAGGCTCTGAAAGCACTCGCGGAGATTCCTACGAACAAGAGATCCGATGACGTGAAAGGCACGATCGAGAAAGGAGTTGAGTACATCCTCAGACATCACATCCACAAGAGAAGCCACGATCTGGAACGCGTCTCCAAGCCCGAATGGTTGCGATTCGGGTTCCCCCTCATGTGGAACACCGACATCTTGGAGATCTTAGGAATACTGACGAGGCTGGGTTGCAGGGACGAACGAATGAGAGAAGCCGTAGACTTGGTCATCAGGAAGCAGGACGACCAGGGCAAGTGGAAGCTAGAGAGTACTTTCAACGGACGCGTCCAGGTGAACATTGAGCAAAAGGGCAAACCAAGCAAATGGATTACTTTGAACGCTCTAAACGTCTTGAAACGGTTTCACAGTCCCAGAGAGACTTGATCGCCGTCTCAACTTCTTGGCGCCCCACTTTGCGACATGGGTCACGTCTCTGGAACACACGACGGTGGCTAGTTCAGTTGTGCTAGCCAGCACATCGCCGATCTGGGTCGCGGTGGCGGCATGGTTTTTCCTGCGTGAGCGATTGAGGCGCGGGACAGTTTTCGGGTTGATCCTAGCCGCAGGTGGTGGTCTCGTCGTCGGCCTGAACGATACGCTGCAAGAGGCTGGGAGTGCTCGTCTGTTGGGCAACGCGCTGGCACTCACTGACACGCTTACCGGCAACGTTTGTGGCTGTGGCAACCTTGCGAACCGATCGGCTCGACCATGCTTGCTTTTCTCTTGCTCGGGGAAACGCCCACTCCGTTGGAGATTTTCGGCGCGACGCTGATCTTCGTGGGCATTGTACTCACGTTGCGCGGGCACGCCAACGTTGCGCCCAATCGCATGGAAAACGCGAAACTTCGGTGATGCAGATCATGCGCAGCTCGCGACGGTGGATTCCGCGATGAGTCTGTGGACTACTAGAAGGCTGGGCGGCTCGTTGCTGGGTTTGGACAGTAGCGAACTCTTGCTAGGAACTACGTCGTGGATGGGAAACGCCGTCCCTTTCGCCTACCGGCCCTCTTGGGTTGGTAGTGACCGTCGGCGTTTCTGTAGTACTCCTCCATGATTCTAGTGTGCAGTTGCGAGATGATTACAGCTCTGTAACTTGGTTCCACTCTCTTTGGTTACACACCGGACCTCTCTTTGCTCGCCAAATGGAGACCTAATTCGCCCCACGAGACTGTCAATAGCATCTCCCGCGCTACGTAAGGGCGTTGAAACCGTCCGCGACGTTGAGAGGCGGGTCGGGAATCTGCGGTCGCTCGCTTCTGCTCACAGCATTTCAGAATATTGTGGTGAGAGCTGGAAAGTGGCGCCGCCGGAAGGACTCGAACCTCTAGTCGCGCCCGCGCGCTTCGACCAACGGGTCGCTGCCATGTGGCTAACAGCTTCAGCCTCGGTCTTCCGTGACTGAGTCCGCTGCTCTGCCACTGAGCTATCGTCTGTGACCGCACGTTTGATCGCAAACGGCGGCTCTTTTCGGCGGCACCGATTTCACCGAGGCCTAAGTGGATTATTTAAGAGTTCATCGCCAAGACGACACGAACCGAACCTTTCGCGCATGTGTTTTTCCTATCGATCTGTTGCAGCTGAATCGATTCTTCAGCGTGCATGCTTTAATATCACGCAAAGAGAGAGCGATCACAACTCGGTTTGAGGAAGACTCTTCTTGTCGAAGGCTCGAGATCGAGGCTTCAAAGAGGCAACCAAGATCGAAGAGGCGCGACGCATCTTCTACGAAGCGCTGCCCGCGATCTCCCTCCCTTCGGAGCCGGTTCCGGTTCAAAGAGCTCTGAACAGAATACTTGCGGAGGATGCCAGAGCCGAAACGAGCGTTCCTTCGTTCTCGAAATCCGCCATGGACGGCTATGCCGTGGTCGCTGAAGACACGTTTGGCTCTTCACCAACGAACCCGAGCTTACTGAAGTTGATAGGTGAGAGCAGAATCGGAGAAACACCGAAGATACTCCTGCACAAAGGAGAGACTGCTGCAATCGCAACCGGGGCGCCTGTGCCTCAAGGGGCCGATGCCGTTGTGATGATCGAGAACACGAAACGATTGGAGACAGGGGACGTGGAAATCTACACCCCTGTCTCGCCAGGGGAGAATGTCTCCCAAGTTGGAGAAGACGTGAAACAGGGCGCTGTCGTGCTGGAGAGGGGAAGAAAACTCAAGCCTCCTGACTTGGGGCTTCTTGTTGCTTTGGGCCGAAGGACCGTCGCCGTGGTGCAGAAACCTAGGGTCGGCGTCCTGTCAACCGGGGATGAGCTAACCGACGCTGACCCGAGCGCGCACGGAAAGATCGCAGACGTCAATCGCCCTGTGCTGATGGCGATGGCGGAAGACTGCGGTGGCATGCCTGTGGATCTTGGCATAGCCAAAGACGATGCG
>CAZUTN010000164.1:0-2990 GCA_964623365.1 uncultured Candidatus Bathyarchaeia archaeon | reverse complement strand
GTTTATTTTCATTCCTCAGGTTGACTTCGAAGGACCCGGCTGTCCGGCCTCTTGAGCAATCCGTCGCTCGTGGGCAGGAAGGGAAAGGTCGTCTTGAGGCAGCAGAGATGGGCAAGCGAATTCGAGTTCAGAGAAGAGGAAGAGGCGGCACCGCGTTTCGGGCACGTGCCTATCGGAGAGTCGCGCCCGCCTGCTATCCTCCTTTGGCAGCGGACAGCCGCGGACGCGTGGACGGTACGGTTCTCGACATCATGCACGATCCTGGTCGTGGCTCGCCGCTTGCTCTCGTCCAGTTCTCGGACGGGAAGTCTTGCTGCCTGAGCGCTCCTGAAGGCATTCTCGTCAGTCAGGCGATCTCTCGCGGAGCAGAATCGCCTCCGGAGATAGGCAACATACTTCCTGTTGGCAAGATCCCAGAAGGTACGATGATCTGCAATATTGAGAGAGAGCCGGGAGACGGCGGCAAGATCGCGAAGGCGTCGGGAAGTTACGCGATGGTCGTCGCGCATAGGTCTGGTGCAACAGAAGTGCGGCTCCCTTCCGGAGCTGCCGTCCATCTGCCGGACAACTGCAGGGCGACGATCGGTATTGTGAGCGGTGTGGGCCGAGCCGAGAAGCCCTTCATGAAAGCTGGAACGAGAAGAGCCTGGCTCAAGTCGAAAGGAAGATTGTGGCCCATCACCAAGGGGCAAGCCATGGTTGCAGCCTCACACCCTCATGGCGGCGGACGACACAAACACGCCGGGAAGCCGACGACGGTCTCAAGGCATGCCCCCCCGGGACGAAAGGTTGGACTGATAGCTGCTAGACAGAGCGGCCGGTCGAAGAGGATCGTACGATCGGAGTAGAAACGACTTGACCTTGCTGGATCCCCTGGCCAACGCCCTCTCCACGATCAACAACAACGAGCGAAGACACAAGCGTGAATGCCTCGTTTGGCCCGCGTCGAAGCTGATGGGTCAAGTCTTGCGCGTGATGCAGAAGAACGGATACATTGGAGAGTTCGAGTATATCGACGACGGACGATCCGGCAAATTCAGAGTTCAGCTCTTGGGCCGCATCAACAGTTGTGCGGTCATCAAACCGCGTTACTCTGTGAAGTCTGACAGGATAGAAGAGTGGGAGAAGAGGTTCCTTCCTTCAAGAGAAGTCGGACTGCTCGTCATGAGCAGTCCAGGCGAGGTTCTGTCGCAGCGGGAAGCCAAGGAGCGGAAGATCGGCGGCAGACTCCTTGCCTATGTGTTCTAGGTGATAGACGAGAGCGAACCCAAGATGACGAAAGGCTCGCAGTACAATCTTCCATACCGAAGGAGAAGAGAGGCGAGAACTGACTACGGAAAGAGAAGACGACTTGTCCTGTCCGGACTGCCCAGGTTGGTCGTTCGACCTGCCAACAAGCACATCACAGTCCAAGTTGTCAAAGCCTTAGCACCGGGTGACAGCGTTCTCGCCTCTGCACATTCGTCGGAACTAAGGGAGTACTCGTGGAAAGGTGCCGGAGGAAATGTTCCTGCGGCATACCTTACGGGCACCTTGGCGGGTTACAGAGCAAGAAGCAAAGGAATCGAGGAGGCAGTGTTGGACGTGGGAACAAGGCCCATCAGTCCAGGGTCACGGCTCTTCGCGGCAATGAGCGGAGCTGTAGATTCTGGAATGAAGATACCTCACAGCACCGAAGTATTGCCGGCGAAGGAACGGATGCGAGGAGAGCACATCGCAGCCTATGGAAAAGCGCTTTCCAAAGACGCTGGCTTGTATCAAAGACATTTTTCCGACTACCTGAAGCACAAGCTCAAACCGGAAGAAATCCCTGAGCACTTCGAAGACGTACGAGAGAAGATCTCCAATTCCTTCAAGGCGAAGTGAGCATAGTTGAGCAAGAAGCCTGAGACCACGCACGCTAGACGAAAGAAGAGGGCAGGGAAGCCTGCGAGGAAAATCGCGAAGGCAAGACGCGGACCACCCAAGATCGCGCCGCCTACCAAGCCAGTCGAGAAGGCTGTTGAGAAAGAGCGCGAGCCTGTTGAAGGTTACCTGATCGCGGTCCGCGTTGACGGCACGCCAGTCGTCAGACCTCCAGAAGAGTCCACACTGACCGCGCTCAGGATAAAGAAACGTTTCAGTGCTGTCCTGCTCCGAGACAACCCCTCAGTCAGGGGCATGCTTCAGCGAGTGAAGGATCACGTAACTTGGGCCGAGGCCAAGAAGGAGGACGTCAAGCTGCTGTTATCGAGCCGAGCAAGGACTTCGCAAGGTCTCGGCATCAGTAGCAAGTTTGTGAAGGAGAAGACAGAACTTGCTGGACTAAGTGAGCTTCTCTCGGGACTCTACTCGGGGAAGTTTACGCTCGGCAAGCTGTGGAAGATCGGCGTGAAACCCGTTTTCCGGCTTCATCCGCCTCGTGGTGGTTTCCCGAAGAGTTCGAAGCGACCGTTCACGAACGGCGGCGAACTTGGCTATCGCAAGGACGGGCTGCACGACCTATTGACCAAGATGTGCTGATCGCTCCCGGAACTGGCCAGTCCCTAGAGAACAGGCTACTCATTGACGACGGATACCGCTGGACAAAGCGTCAAAACCCAGTGAACTAGGGTTTGTTCGTGAATGCTCGAGGCACATGTTTCGCCGCCTTCAAACTACGGGTACTTCTGACAGTTGAAGCAGTACCATCGACCATATTCAGGAATCCATGTCAGCTGTTTTCCGCAGGTTGAACACCAACCGACCCGCGGAGCTTGCACAGGTATCGTCGAAACCCTGACCTCTCGTCTCCTTCGGAACAAGGCGTATGCTACAAGTACGCCCACGATGAAGCTGCCGGCCACTTCAAGAGTCACGAGAACGCCAGGAGGTATGAACCCGCCTCCAAGAAGACGTGCTTTGGCGGCAGACAGCAGGGCGTCCTCGGCATACTTCACCGAGTCTCCGTAGTTCATATCGGAGTAGGCTTTCTCGGCACTGTCTGCTTTCGCTCTGGCAGCCGACAGATC
>CAZUTN010000163.1:0-2998 GCA_964623365.1 uncultured Candidatus Bathyarchaeia archaeon | reverse complement strand
ACCGTGAGTCCGGATGCGTGATCAACCGGGATGAGCCACTCCTCGACGTGTTGGCTGCCGAACGGGCGATAACCGGGCCCCATTATTACCGCGCCCGGTAAGGCGCTTCCTATCTGTTTGGCGATGCTCTCACTCATCTGTGCTGCCATCCTCTCCTGCTCGCTTTGCGGGTAGGGCCTTACCCTTTGGTGCGTTGGCTCTTCTTCAGGCTTGACCTGAACTCGCACCTTCATCGGGTCGTGGCTCTGAGCTATGCCAACGATTATGCCGGTCTTCTGCACCTTCATCGTTGACGCCCTCGCTGACCGAGGCTACCGGTCCGATACGGCTTCGCTTCCACTGCGATGCAGCTTACTCTGAGGTTGCATCGATGACTTCGATGTCGTACACCAAAGTCTCTCCCGCTAGGGGATGATTAAGATCGAATAGCACAGAGTCCTCCTTCACTTCGTCGACCGTGGCCAAACGTTGGCTTCCATCTTTGAACTTCAACTCAACCAAGTCGCCGGGTGAAACTTCCATCTTTCCCCCGAACGTGGATTTTGGAAGCTCTTGCACCAGGTCT
This sequence comes from uncultured Candidatus Bathyarchaeia archaeon, assembly GCA_964623365.1. GTDB lineage: Archaea > Thermoproteota > Bathyarchaeia > 40CM-2-53-6 > 40CM-2-53-6 > CAVPLU01. The sequence continues at coordinate 2,433 of CAZUTN010000163.1, read as the reverse complement.
GCTCTTCTCTCACCAAACCCCTTGTCTGGAGGAAGGGTGATCTTCTTCTTTTCTCCCTTCGCCAATCCGATGAGCGACTCTTGCAGAGCAGGCAGCAGCGCTTCTGAACCGATCTTCAAGCTGACAGGTTCTCGACCACGAGTGCTGTCTACGACTTCTCCGTTCTTGAGCTTCGCGGTGTAGTGGATCTTGACTCGGTCTCCAATTTCAATTGGCATCGTGCAATTTCCCCTCTCGTGCGCAAATGAGACGGTCACTAATAAGTGTGAACTCTACTGCTAGAGCGATTCTGTGACACTCGTCGCGAATGTGAGCAAGTGTCGAAGGTGAGGACTCATGGCCGACCAAGCTCTCACGGAGCAGAAAGAGAGCCTCACTCAATGTGCAATTGCGCTGGAGCAGTAATGCTGGTGATGACCGCTTCTTGGCGGACAAAGCCTATCGTTGCCGTGCCATCGTTCACAGAACACGTGATGTTGCATCATTCGGTCAGTTCTTGCAGTCTCTGAACCAACTTCTCCTTTCTGTCGTACATCTCCTCCTCGAATAACGAGATGAGCTTGTTGATCAGCCGCTTGTAAGGAGGCACAAGATCCCGAGTGAGCAAGCGCTCACTATGTTTAACAGATGTTTGTAGAGGCTCTCTTGGATCGCCAGTCTGGTGAGTGTCCACCTGTCCTCGGCGATCGAAAGTTTTGTGCCTCGGTCAGGGATCCATCCGGTCCAGTCAACGATGTTTTCGTCACCATTACCTGCGCGGATCTTCTTTCCGATCTTGGTACTAGCGAACTTATGTTCTTAATGTTGATATGGTATTTCGCATACTCCTCGCGTTCATGCCTGACTACCTCTACTTCACCGAGGCTCTCCCTACGAAATCCGAAAGACGTGGTCAATGTCGAGGCTCACGAAAGTCGCAACCAAGGCGATCATCCCTTCAGTGGATCAACATCACACACTACTTGAACTAACTGGCCAGCAAAGCGGAAGAGTGTTTAGAGCACGAAAGCTGACACCAACATCAAGTTGGCAATACCCGTAGATAAGACGGTAACCTGCAATCCCTTCTTCATGAACTCGTAGAAAGTGAACTTCACTCCCCTTTTCTCCGCAAGGCCGACGGCAACGACATTCGACGAAGCGCCTATCATGGTCCCGTTTCCGCCGAAGCCTGCGCCGATCGCCATTGCCCACCAAAGCGGAGAGACATCGAGCCCGGACATAGACCCATAGTCACTAATCACAGGGATGAAGGCTGCGACAAAGGGAACGTTATCGACAAAGCCTGACATTATGCTTGACAGCCAGAGAACCGCCGATATGGCAACCCATGAGCTTCCCGCTAAATACCTGGAGAGCTCAGTAGCGATCAATGTGATGGTACCGGTCTTCTCCAAGCCTCCTACAACCATGAATAGACAAGCGAAGAAGATTAGAGTTCTCCATTCCACTCTTTCAAGTATGGTCGGCATTTTTGGCCCCCCGAGAAAGAGCAGTACGATAGCGCTCATGAGAGCTACAGTGGAGGGCGACAGATGGAACATTTCATGAGTGAAAAAGAGAACCACCGTGATGATCAGCATGGCAGTGCCGATCCTGAAGAGCCTCCAATCCGCTACTATTTCTTCAATCCTCATCGGGATTTCCTCCATGGCCGGCTTAACTTCTAACCGCTTTCTATCTAGCAAGTACAGAAATGCCACTACAGTAATTGTGCTCATCATCGAGACTGGCATCGCTTTGTCCAAGAAGTCCGAGAAGGTGAACCCCGTAGCTGAAGCGATCATTATGTTGGGAGGATCTCCTATCAGAGTAGCCGCTCCCCCCATGTTAGAGGCGAAGATCTCGCCCAGAATGAATGGTTTAGGGTCTAATTTCAACAGCTGCGATAGGTCTATTGTTACAGCTACCATGAAGAGGATTGTGGTGACGTTATCCAGAATCGCTGACAGGGCGGCCGTCACGAAGAGCAATAGAATGAATAGCAGATTCACTCTACAGGAGACGAGGTTTGCGAGCTTCACTCCGACCACTAGGAAGAAGTTAGCCTCTCTGAGAACACCCACGAGAACCATCATTCCAAAAAGAAGTCCTAAAGCGTTGAAGTCAACGTAGCCTATCATCTCGTCGGCGGGCAGTATTCCGAAAGCCCATATCGCGGCCGCTCCAACCATGGCGGCGATCGCTCTTGACCGCCAGCCGGTCACCAAGAAGAAGTATGTTGCAATGAATATTATGATCGCAGCCAACTGCGCCCCTGGAAGGTCCAGTGCCAAGACTTCACTCCCTCACACCTTGGCCTTCCTGATGACTCTGGTCTCACCCCGTCGTCGCGTAAAGATCGAACTCGCGCTCAAAAGCCTCTCGGTCTTTCCCCGCAACCGAGGCGATCCCAACAAACGCGATCGCCAGAGCTCCGGCATCCTCCCCTCC
>CAZUTN010000162.1:0-3011 GCA_964623365.1 uncultured Candidatus Bathyarchaeia archaeon | reverse complement strand
AGCAAAGGGCAAGCTTACGCCGTTCAAGTTTGAGCGTCGCGTCCCCGGACCTCGGGACGTGATGGTAGAGATACTTCATTGCGGCGTTTGTCATAGCGACATACACCAGGTCAACAATGATTGGAACATGTCTCTCTACCCCATAGTTCCAGGACACGAGATTGTCGGGCGCGTCGCTAGTGTCGGCTCATCAGTAACAAGGTTCTCGGAGGGCGATCAGGTCGCGGTTGGAGTCATGGTGGACTCCTGCCGAACCTGCGAAGCATGCAAAAACGGAGAGGAGCAGTACTGCCAAAATGGTGCCACGTACACCTACAACTCGCGAGATAAGACTGGAGATGTGACGTACGGCGGCTACTCGAACAATATCGTAGTTGACGAAGACTTCGTGCTAAACGTCTCCCCCAAACTTGATCCCGCTGCGACGGCGCCGCTAGTATGTGCAGGCATAACCACGTATTCTCCAATGCGGCACTGGAAGGTGGGCCCCGGACAGAAAGTTGGGGTCGTTGGCTTAGGCGGGCTCGGCCATATGGCTCTCAAATTCGCCCGATCTTTCGGCGCACACGTTGTCCAGTTCACCACATCACCAAAGAAGAGAGCGGATGCGTTACGACTAGGCGCTCATGAAGTGGTCTTGTCCAAAGACAAGAAAGCCATGAAAGCACAAAACAACAGCTTTGACTTCATCCTTGATACGGTCTCTGCCGTACATGACGTGAATGCGCTACTTTCACTGCTGAAACGTGATGGCAATCTGGTTCTCGTTGGGATGCCGGGGCAACCGCTTGAAGTTACGGCGTTTGGCCTTGTCGGCGGACGCCACTCATTCTCAGGATCATCGATCGGCGGAATCAGAGAGACTCAAGAGATGCTCGACTACTGCGCCGAACATGGGATTACGTCGGACATTGAACCGATCCCGATCCAGAAGATCAATCAAGCCTATGACCGCATGGCAAAAGCTGACGTGAGATACCGCTTTGTCATAAACATGGAATCGCTCAAGGAGTAGACCAGCCCATTTCTTGGAATCGGCGATGCCCTGGCGGCCTTTCTAGGGATACCATTGGCTTCTGAGGGAACGCTAGGGTTTAGAAAAATACAGGACACTTGCATTCAGCACTCTCAGTTGCGCGATCGTACGCCTTTCTGTTAATTAGGTCTCAAAATCGGCTGCTTGTCAGGTTACATTGCATCACGAAGCTGTAGATCCTCAAGATTTGCAGGAACTTGGACCGGTGACTGTAGGAAAACTAAGAGATGCAAGCACAGCCGATAGGATGGAGGAAGCCGCCTGTCAACAGATCACCACCGCAAAAACGTGGAAACTCGAGGAACTCGCGCAACAATCCTACCCCACATGCAAAGTCGACGCATGGGTCTACTACTGCGGACTATGCGACGAGGTTCTGCTTATCTCACGGCAGTTCGTGGAAGTCAAGGGCGTCCAAGCAGCATTCGACGGGGTCTGCCCAGATTGCGGGCTTGGCTTAGAGGATGTCATCAATTACGAACGTACACAACTACCCCATACCAGAGCCGCCTACATCAACCCAAAACATCCTAAAGCAGCGATCCTCCTCGACTTCGCACCCCGAACTTTCAAGCCGATCACGCTGCGGAATGCCTGTCTTCCTACAGAGGAGCACATACTCACTACAGGCATCGATGAACTAGACAAGCTTGTCCGCTTGACGACGGGGCAGCTCGTGGTATTTCACAGCTCTCCTTTCTCAAGATCGCTCCCTGAACTCTTCTGCGTCCGAGCTCAGCTTGACCATCCGATTGGACTGAATTCCGACGCAGTCTTCATTGACGGTGGAAATAGCTTCGACGCTTACGCGGTGTCCAACTACGCGATCGAGCGCGGAATCGAACCTCAGCTCGCACTATCCCGAATTCACATCAGCCGTGCGTTCACATACTTCCAGCTTGTCTCACTATTGGCCGAGAAGCTGCCCAACGCTCTAGGACGTTATCATTCTAAATTTGCGATCGTCTCAGAGATAACTGACCTCTTCCAAGATCCGGAGGTCAAAGATGAACGGGAAGCCCATCATATCTTTCGGCGAGTATTACGCTCGCTATCATCGATTGCTAAGATCACCGATTCGCTTGTGATCGTAACAAACTCACGCCAAGACATCGAACCTTTCGATGCAGCACTCATGCAAGCCGCGCATGCAACCATACTTGCGGAGGACGGTGGCGCGTTCACTCAATTCGCCTTGACACATCACAAATCGTTGCCGCCCCGAAAGATCTTGCACAGAGAAGACCGCTCTGACGGATTCCTCGAAGATTACTTGGAAGGGTAGGCTATGGGGAGGACCATTCCATCCTGGCGGGTCACCGTTGAAGAAGAACTCGCAAAGATGCGCAAGTTCAAAGATTTCCTCAGAGCCGAAGACCGCACAGTCTTCGAGGATCTCCTGAACCAGTGCAAGCTCTATGCCTCGGCCGCCGGAGTACTCGCTTCATCTGTGAAGGAGTTCCCGCTACTACTCTCGATGCTGTTCGCGCATCATAAGAAACTCACCGAACTTGAAAGACGACTAAAGGAACAACTGAAGTGAAGATGGAAGGCTGGCTCTTCGACCTATACCCAAAGCGAGGCCGCATGGTCATTTGGCTGAAGAAGCATGACGGCGAATGCGTGAGGCTCACAGACGAGTGGACTCCGAGGATTCACGTCGCTGGTAGATTCACCGACCTGCTTGACCTTGCCCCTCGACCGGAAATCCGAGACCGATACAGTTTCGTCGAAAGGTTCGAGCGGCCAAACGATCGATCGCGATCCAAGGTTCTTGAGATTCAAGTCTCCTCTGACAATGAAGCAAAAACATTAGCGCAGAAGATTCTTCGGCTTGCAGCCTACGGGAGCAAATACAGACCGTACGACGTGGACATACCTTCAGCACAGATGTATCTATACCAGAAAGACCTCTTTCCATTAGCCTATGTTGAAGTGGAAAACCGAGGCAATAGAATAGAATGGCATCTTCTCG
>CAZUTN010000161.1:0-3011 GCA_964623365.1 uncultured Candidatus Bathyarchaeia archaeon | reverse complement strand
CCTACCCGGTGTCGCGCGGTTCCTCGGCTACCGCGTGATAGAGATCTACGCAGACCCTCACGAAGTCGGCATCGTCGCTGAAGCTACTGCGTTGATCTCCAAAGAGGGCATCCCGATCCGGCAAGCTGTAGCGGACGATCCTGACCTGACCCCGGAGCCCAAACTCACGCTAGTCGTGGAGCGTGAACCATCCGGGGACGCCCTTCAGAATATGCTAAAGATCGCCGGCGTGACGAAGGTGGCAACCTACTAGCCTGGAGGCGCCATCACTGCAACTGGAAGATCTGATTTCGATCGCGCGTGAGGCCGGGAACGCGCTTGCAAGAGATTTCGGCAAAAAAGAGCTGTCCGAGGTAGTAGGAGTCGGGCACTCCGGAGACGAGACGGTTCTTGCTGACCGTGTGGCCGAGGAGATAATACTCGAGAGATTCGGCAAGATCGGAAATATCGAAGTAATGTCTGAAGAAGCAGGCCACATTGTCTTCGGCAAACCGGAGTACAGAGTCATCCTCGACCCGCTAGACGGAAGTTCGAACTACAAACGTGGCGTTCCGGTATTCGCTGTCTCCATCGAGGCTCGGACTTTGCCTGGCAACGAGCCGGCGATGGCGGTCATCTACGAACCGATGTGCAGGAGGACGTTCTTCGCGGAGCGAGGACGAGGCGCGTTCTTGGACGGCGCAAGAATTCACACCAATCGTGAAAGACCATTTGAGGAGTGCCTATTCGACATGGATCTTCACACGGCCGCAGATGAGACAAGATTCCTCAAGTTCGTCGAGGCGTTTCGCAAGTTCGGGCTTACGCTGAAGAGTTTCCGCAGCGTAGGATCATGTGCAGTTCCACTTGCCTACACAGCCTGCGGCATACTTGATGGTTTCCTCGACTTCTCCAAGAATAGTAGGATGGTTGACATAGCTGCGGGACTGATGATACTTCGCGAAGCGGGAGGTACTGCAACGGACATTCACGGCAAGGCAATCGAAGGAGAATACGACTCAGTGATCGCGTGTTCCAGTGAGCAGATCAATCTCAAGGTCAGGAGACTGCTGAGCCGTGAGATAGGTCCCCCTCGAAATTGAATCGAGTCCTCCACTGCACGACGGAACACGAAGCTTCTGTGACGTCACTTCTATGTCGACCGTTGCCCTTAGGCTATATGCGAAATCTCTATGAGTAATGGTCAGACGTCTTGCGCGTGGTGCCTCCCATGCAGACGGTAGCCAAGCCGAAGCTGTTCGGGTCGCTCATATCTGAAGTGCTGAACCGTGGGCTGTGCTCGTTCTGCGGTGCTTGTGTAGCATCATGTCCCGTCTACATTCTTCAGATAGAGGGTGAGAAACCCACGATGCGAGGCAAATGTGAACTCTGCCAAGTATGCTACTACTCCTGCTCAGCAGCAGGGTTCCCAAGGGAAGAAGTGGAAACGAGTGTCTTTGAGCGAACAAGAAGCGCACACGAACCGATCGGCATCTATCAGACCATAGCGAACGGCCGGTCCAAGAAGGAAGAAATCCTTCGCAAGAGTCAAGACGGCGGGGTCGTCACGTCCATCCTCGGTTCCGCGCTCGAAACAGGCAAGTTGGACGCAGCTGTGGTCACGTGCCTAGACGGTCGAGTGCCCTGGAAGCCAATTCCGAGCGTAGCGCTGGATTACAGTGATCTCCTGAATGCTGCTGGAACGAAGTACACACCCAGCCCGACTCTCATTGGGCTCATGTCGGCAGTGCAAGAATACGGAAAGAAGAATGTTGGGATCGTCGGGACACCATGTCAAATTCGATCATACAGGCGAATGCAGACATCGGCTCGTGGAGCGAGGAAACTCGCTCATGCAGTGCATCTAGCGATCGGGCTATTCTGCATGGAAAGCTACGGGTACGATCAGCTCCTCGGAGACTATCTGCGAGGCAAGAACATCGACTTGGGTCAGGTGAGCCGTTTCGAGATAAAGAAAGGAAAGTTTAGAGTCCGTGTCCCAGGTGTGGAGGCTCTGAGTGTTCCACTCAAGGAGTTAGATGGGTTCGTGCGATCAAGCTGCAGAGTCTGCGAAGATTTCACGGCGGAATTCGCTGACGTATCTGTCGGAGGCGTTGGGTGTCCGGACGGATGGTCTACAGTCATCGCGCGGACGACGCGTGGACAGGAATTCCTGGCAGAAGCTGAGAGGAATGGTTGGCTAGAACTGAAACCCATAGATCCGGGTAAACAAGGAATCGAGCAGGTGCTCAGGCTCTCAGCAGCCAAGAAAGCAAACGCCCTGAGACCTGAACCGGCCCCGGCTCCCTGTGCAGCACCTTGACCCAAGAGCTGGCAGAAGCTACACCCTGCGTACGAGACCGCAGTTCACAGTTCAGGTGTGTGGGATACGACGGTCGCTATGTGACGTTGGCCGATTTTTTGACTATTTCCCACAGCTCTTCTTCCAGTGTCCCGCCGTGCTGAGGTTTCTCGACGAAGCGTCCGATTTCTCTCCAAGATCTGTCATGAACCACTATGGTAGGTATCCGCAGCACACGCATCTCTTCCGCTATGTCCCGATTTTCGTCGAAATGCACGACTTTGACGGACACGTTACTGTTGTTTGCTTGAATCATGAGCTTTGCAAGGCTCGGGATGTGTGCGCGGCATTCCGCATTCCACTCCGCCGAAAAGACTACCATGTAGTACCGCGAGTTTAGGGCAGCGAACTTGTCAACTATGTCCTGCTTCGGTTGGTACTCTTGGACTCTCCGCTTCATTGTCTGCTTGCTGTTCTGGTTCCTGACCGTGTTTATGTAGTCAAAGATGTCTTGGCCGATCTTCATAGCCATCAAAAGTTCATCAATCCAAGGCAGCTTTCTTCTCTAGAACCAGAAAGATTACTTTTCAGAACTCATTCAGCGTACGACTCTCTATTCGTGCAGAAACACTTTGTCGGTGTGAAGAACGAGCTTTCCTGTTTGAGGATCGCATCTTGTGACGCCGAAAGCTTCTATCCTCATTCCAGCAAGCTTCCCGGTTGCGTCGAT
>CAZUTN010000160.1:1570-3026 GCA_964623365.1 uncultured Candidatus Bathyarchaeia archaeon | reverse complement strand
GCGCACTGGGGAGAATCCACGCATTCGCCCCTAAGGCGTCGGAGGAGCCCTTGTATTTTGAAGCCATAGGCGTCTCCGTCGCGAAGGCAAGAAGGATCATCAGAGCGTACTGCGTCACGTCAAGAGTTCCTGAACCGATCCGTGTCGCTGGAATAGTGGCCAAGGGATTGGCTCTGGCCGGAAACGAGCTAGCCGGTTGTTGACATGAAGTCTGTGACGCTGAGTCTGAGCGTTTGAAGATTCACAACTGGAAGCAGGCCGGGCGTTGGCTCAATACCAAGGCGCTGTTGGTAGTCCGTCTGGGTCTGCCAAGCCCCTGAGTTCACTACGAGTGTTCCTCGGTAGTTCTCGTGCCCAAGCACGTGGATGTGTCCAGAGTGAAACACATCGGGTGGATCCTCGATCACCAAGTGATCAACTCGCGATGGAGCGATGGATGTTCGGTTGCCGTACTCGGGGGCCAGGTGTCTGCACCTCAATTGAAGTTCCATTGCTCTCTCCGGCCTGTTGAAGCTCATCCCGGGTGCGCTCGTCAACAGGTCCTCGAGGCTTCGGCCGTGATGCAAAAGGAAACGTACTCCGTGTAGCTCGACCTCACAGGGATTGCCCAGCGAAGTCACGGCTCGTGCCTCATAGACGGGTTCAGCGAATTCTTTCAGGATTGCGGGCTGGGGGAGGGCCTGTCTTACGCCATCATGATTGCCTGGGATAAGGATCACGTCGATGTAGTCTGGGATCTGCTCGATGAATTGAGCCGCATACTTGTACTGTTCGTAGATGTCTGGAATGCTCAGCTCATCCTCCTGCCGAGGGTACACACCTATTCCGTCCACAAGATCTCCAGCGATGATTACGTACTTGGTTCGACGGGCTACGTGCACTTGCTGAGGGGTTCCGACCTTCCCATTCAACCAGAGAATTGCTCGTCCGAAAGCCTCTTCCGCAAACTTCCTGCTGCCGACATGCACGTCAGATAGGAGAACGGCATACACTTCCTCATGCGCGCCGCGGGGTTTCCTCTCTGGGATATCCGGGAGTGTGATTCTCTCAGCGACCAGAAGACCGCCGCGGCCCTTCACCGCCTCGATACACACCACTTGATCGAGCGGGGCCCTCCTAGCCATCTCGTAGAGCTGTCGATCTCGGTCCGTTTGCACGAGAACCTGCGCGTTGTCTTCGAGATCGTCTATCGTGAGAAACAGCCTATTTGCCCGCTCACGTTTGTCCATTATCATACCAATGAGCTTCACCCTCTCGTTCTGCTGAGCGCTGAGGGCATTCGAGATCGTGCCTGCGTCCCTAGCGTCGGTTCTTCTTTGCAGAATTTCACGTAGTTTCCTGAATCTGTCTCGGAATACGAGGTTGAACTCTTGCATGGATCCGCCGAGCATGGGGGCGGCCGAGGGGTCTTTCAGAATCTTGACTCGACTTTCGATTTCAGCTGCGACCGGAACCT
>CAZUTN010000160.1:0-1470 GCA_964623365.1 uncultured Candidatus Bathyarchaeia archaeon | reverse complement strand
CTGAATTCGTCGTGGACCTGCATCGTGGTACCTTCTGACGAGGACTGTAGAAGCACGTGTAGTGTCTAGATCGCGTCGCGGCGTCTTAAACGGAGTGGTAAAGCCGTCATGATCACTTTGTTAATCTGAGTGATCCTGTAAGGAATCACTGGTGTGCAGAAGCCTTGGATCTCCGCCGACTCCAGAGAACCTCGGATGGAACATTCTTCGTGACTCTTCCCAAGCCGTGGGTCGTCAAGAACAAACTCGACAGAGGCGCGGTCTTGAGTTTCTCCGAGAGGAAGGACGGGAAGCTCATTGCCGAACCCTACGGCGAGCAAGAACGGAAGATAGCGACAGTCACGTTGACGCCGGGCCCTTTGCTGCAACGAGAGATTGAGGAGAAGTATCTGCTCGGGTACGACGTATTCGAAATCATCTCCCCACAGGTCATTCACCCAGACACAAGGGACACGGTCAGAAGAATTGTGCGAAGTCTAGTAGGTCTGGAGATTGTGGAAGAGGACGCAAAGAAGGTAGTCATACAATGCCTCATCGAACCCTCCCTACTGTTTCCCGACCGAATTCTACGGAGGCTTCACCTGATCGCGCTGGCAATGCAGAAGGATGCCGTCTCATCATTCGTTCGCGGCGATTCGAGGCTGGCACATACAGTCATTGAACGCGACGACGATGTGGACAGACTGTACTTCCTTCTCGTGAGGGTTGTCAGAGCCGCTCTCACCGATCCAGCGATCGCGGAGAAACTTGCGACCAGCCCGATAGATTGCCTCGACTACCGGATCCTCGCGAGCTTCGTGGAGAACTTCGCAGATTACGCCACTGACATCGCAGACAGCACGTGGCGGCGATCGAAGGCGAAAGAGAGGGAGGCGACGATAAGAAGCATCGACAAGGCTGGAGGTATTCTTAACCGTATGCACAAGGACGCCGTCGAGGCTGTGTTCACGAGAAACCTCGGACTTGCCCAGGAGGTGACCAACCTCTACGGCGAGGCGAATGCGAGTATAAGGAGTGCCGAACGAGGCTTGGTCAACGCAAGACCTGAGACAATCGATCGGCTGGCAACTGTTGTGTCAGCACTCAAGGCCATGTCGGGAATAAACGTCGACATTGCGGACCTAGCGGTCACCCGGTAGGCCGCCGCAGCCGTCTCGTGTGTCCTCTTATCCCTCCGTGCGCAGCGAGATAGTACAGTGCGCAGATCGTCTTCGCATCTTGGATATCACCCCTCTCGACCGCTCTCAGCCCTTCGTGCAGGTCCATGGCTCGAATCGTGATCGCCTCATCTTCAGCTTGCTGTGCTCTTGTTGGGATGAGGTCGCTCGCAACGAAGAAGTGAATCTTCTCGGTGCTATATCCGGGCGCTAAGTAACAGGAGAAGGCCTTCCGGATCCGCCCAGCCCTATACCCCGTTTCCTCGATTAGTTCCCTCTTTGCGCATGAGATGGGCGTCTCGCCTGGTTCCAA
>CAZUTN010000159.1:0-3047 GCA_964623365.1 uncultured Candidatus Bathyarchaeia archaeon | reverse complement strand
ACGTGAGCATGATCTTCCTTGATGGCCGCAAGCATCTCACGATGCAACGCGTTGATCAGTTTCTGCTTGTCCTCCAGGTCGAGCACCGGGATGTTGACGCAGCGGATGGAGGCGAGCTTCTTGCCTAGCCCGTAGTGCTCCGCAAGACTCTCCATCAAGGGCACAACGTTGGCGACCACGGTCACCACGGAGAAGCGCTGCCCAAGGCTTGCCGCAAAACGCATCGACGCGTCAGCAGGGCCCACAACAGGAATGCTGACAAGTTCCCGAGCGGGTTTCACGCCCGGGTCGCAAAAGCAGTTGCTTATGATGGCATCATATCCTTCGGCTTCAGCTTCCTTCGCTTTGTTGAGGAAATCCGGGATACAAACGGCTTCGTCGAGTTCGCATTCAACGGATGCAGGTCCGTAGTCGAGATGAGTCACGCTTACCTGAGTGCCAGGAAACGCGAGATTGACAAATTCCTGTTGGGCTTCCGCGTCGAACACCGTTGAGGTGACTGGGAGTATTACCTTGATCTTCAAAGCTTGGTCATCTGACGCTCTCTTTTTTCGTACTCAAGTCTTGGTTCTCTGAATTGAGAAGCAGAGAAACAGACCGAAGCTGAGAAGAGGGTGCATTAGGCGAATCATTGATGACTGGCTGAGGCTCACTTTCCGTAGATGACTTCTTCGATGTTCAAACCCTCAATGACACTCGGCTTCTCAATCAGGATCGCATCCTGCGCACGCCAACCCACCACGCCCTCGCGACCCGTCTGCGAAGTCGCCGCCTCCGGCGCCACGTTCACCCTCAACGATACACCACCCGACGCCTCAAACAGGCACTCCACCGAGTTGCCAAAGTAGTAGGTGCTGATAGGCTTCACTTGAACATGATTCTCACACTGCAAAGCCTCCTTACCCAAGACCACCGCCTCCGGCCGCACACCATACGCCAACTTGTGGCCAGAGTAATCCTTCCCCTCCTCCACTGACGCCTGCAGCTCACCCAACTCCGTCTTGACAGCGTACCGTCCGTCACGCTTGCCCACCACCTCGCCGCTCAACAGATTGATATCCCCAACGAAACGAGCTGCAAAGACCGTAGCAGGGCGACTGTAGATGACGTCAGGCTTCCCGATCTGCTCGATCACTCCAGTATTCATAACCATCAGCGTCTCCGCCAGGCTTAGCCCATGCTCCTGCACGTGAGTCGTCAAGATGAAAGTCGTCCCCAACCGTTTGTGAAGCAGCTTAAGCTCCTCCATCAACTTCCGCTGCAGCCTATAATCCACATGGCTCAAGGGCTCATCCAAAAGCAGGACACTCGGATTCACAACGATCGCACGGGCCAAGGCGACGCGTTGACGTTGTCCTCCGCTAAGCTCCAACGGCGAACGCCTCTCGAACCCTTCCATACCCACCAATTTGAGGGACTCTTTGACCTGCTTATCAATCTCGGAACGGTCCTTGGCGAGCATGCGGAGTCCGAAGGCGATGTTATCGTAGACGGACATGTGCGGAAAGAGCGCGTAATTCTCCAGCATCATCGAGATGTCCCGCTTGTGGGGAGGAATCTGTTTCACCTCGGTCCCGTTGACGTAGAGTTCTCCACCCTCATAGTCCAGGAGACCGGCGATGACCTTCAGTAAAGTGCTCTTGCCGCAACCGCTCGGCCCGATCAGCACGAAGAAGTCGCCCTCGTCAACCTCGAAGGAAACCTTGTTCAGCGCCAGAACTTCTTTCCCATACCATTTCGTCAAATCCTTAGACTCAAGAACCTTCAAGACCGCTGCGCGCCTTGCGCGAAAACTCGCCTTCTACCTTACTAATAAAGCATGTTATCACACATCGCCGTTCGAACACTCGATCCCGTCCGTGGATCGCCAATCCACCGATGCAGACAATGTCTCAATCGACGGAAACGATTTCTTGGATCACGACCTGAACTTGCAGACACCAGAGTCGTCCGAAGTTGCAGCGCGCCGCTATCTCAGCCAGAGAGTACTTGCAGAGCCCGGAGGCGTGGGCAAAGCGCTACTTGAGACGACGCCCAGAGTTCATCAAGAGGAAAGAGAACATAGATCGTGCACCTCGGATACCGCGATCTCAGAGGTGCGCTGCCGTGGTTCCTTCGCGGGGCCTCTCTAGCTTGAGTGCTATCGTGATCGGACATGGGGTAAGGGATGCCGGTACATTGGTGCGCGAATCCCCCCGCATTATTCGACGAACCCTGGGGCATCTCCGAAGGCGCCAAGAGAGATGCTGTCTTTGGGCCCGGCATCCACCATGGATGAGCAAACCAGTGAGAAGCGCAATCCTTCTCAAGCCCAGCTCGTCGTCAAGCTTTCGCAGGGCCTCTTCCCGAAAGCTCTGAAAGAGAACATTGCATTCTCGGAGTCTCGTAGGTTGTGCACATTCTCTCTCCGCATACAACAATGCTTCATGAAGGATGCACGAACACTATCCCCTGGTCAGATCCGCTCCTAAGATTATGGCCACTGCAACAATCATGCCGTACGCCAATGCCTGTGCGAGAATCTTGGCCGTTGCGGTCACGGCGGTCGAAAGATAGTCAGGGGAAAGGATCACGATCTGTACGCCTATACTTGAAGCTATAAAGACCGCATACAGCACGGTCAAGATCAAACCATCACCGAGTCCGATCTCTTTGTCGATTAGCATTCTCCACACGGTTAGGTTCACTATGAACAATATCACCATCAATTCCATGAAGACAGTGACGTCAACTGCCGGAGTTGACAGAACCAGAACCGCCCCCAGTATCAGAGTCAGGTTCGTAACGCACGAGCCCAAGATGTTGCCCAATGCCAGATTCATGTGATTGCGTCTAACCGCGGCCAAGCTCACCGTAAGCTCTGGCAGCGAGGTGCCTAAAGCAACTACTGTTGCTCCAACAACTGCCTTCTCGACGCCGAGCAACTCCGAAATCGATACGGAGGAGCTGACCACAAACTGGGCGCTCACCAGAACTATCGCTATGCCCACTACTGCAAACAATACCTCCCTGACAACGCTTTCGCTGCCCTGCACCTGTTCGTTCTC
>CAZUTN010000158.1:0-3074 GCA_964623365.1 uncultured Candidatus Bathyarchaeia archaeon | reverse complement strand
TCGGCTCCCATGTGTCGCCCGTTGGATTCGTCCAGGCGCCGTGTTCGGCAACTAGTCCTACGTGCAGACGGCCGAACCACTCTTGTAGCGCTTCCTTGCTTCTCCCGCTTATTATCACGACCTCGTTGCCGCGGTCGTCAGAGAGTTCTCGCAGGACTTCCAAGAGGTCTCGTTCGGGCTTGGCCTTCTCAGGGGTTTCAGAAAACCCGACTAGAGTTCCATCGTAGTCCAACAGAAGGAGCCGCTCGGAACTCGCAGAGTAATCTGCCATCAGCTTCGTTTTCTCTTCCTGGTTCAAGATCTTGCCATGGAGTTGAGACTCAATCCGTTGCGGATCCGGTACACTATCTATGAAGTCTCTCGCCCACCGCGCCACGTTGTATCGCCGTAGTCGGGCCTGCATTTCCTTGATGCGGCGCACTTTCTCATCGTCGTCCAGTGTCAACGCTTGCTTCAGGGCTCCCGCAAGTGCCCTCCTGTCATTCGGATTCACAATGATCGCTTCTCCCAGCTCTTTTGCAGCACCAGCCATCTCGCTGAGGATCAGGGCTCCCACACCATCGGTCTTGGTTGCCACGTATTCCTTCGCCATCAGATTCATGCCGTCCCTGAGAGGAGTGATCATGGCTACGTCGGCAAGACTGTAGAGGCAGACGAGTGTCCGGAAGGGAAGGAAGCGAGATAGGTAGAGGATTGGAGTCCATTCGACTGTTCCACGCTTGCCGTTGATCTCTCCAACGAGTTGGTCGACCTCTTTCTTGAGAATCGCGTATCGTTCTACCTGTTCGCGCGATGGAACGGCTACCAAGACGAGTGATGTCTTGTTCTCAAACTCCGGGTTCTCCTCTAGGAATAGGTCAAAGGCCTGCAGCCGCTGCGGTATGCCTTTCGTGTAGTCAAGTCGATCCATTGAGAGGATGACTTTCCTGTCTCCCAGCTTCCTCCGGAACTCGCCTATCTGCTTTCGGATCCTTGCATCGGCAGCGGCGTTTTGGAATCGATCGTAGTCGATTCCCATCGGGAACGCATCGACCTTGACTTCGCGACCATTTGTTCTAATCCTTCCCAGTGTGTTGTCGAAGCCCAACACCCTTCGCACGCTGTCGAGGAAGTGGCAAGCGTAATCGTAGGTGTGGAATCCAATCAGATCCGCTCCCAGAAGTCCTTCCAGGATCTCCCTACGTTGAGGGAGAAGGCGAAACAATTCGAATGAAGGAAATGGGATGTGTAGGAAGAATCCTATCTTCGACCTTGGGATTCTTCTTCGTATGAAGCTTGGAAGCAACATCAGGTGGTAGTCGTGTATCCAGACCATGTCATTCTCAGTGGTCGCTTCCACCGTTGTGTCAGCAAAGAGAGCGTTTACACGCTGATACGAATTCCAGAACACGTCTCGGCAAACCATGTACTGAGGGAAGTAGTTGAAGAGAGGCCAAATCGTCCTATTACAGAAACCGTCATAGTAGTTTTCGATTTCAGTCTTGGACAGAGAAACCGGGAGGCAGCTGAACTGCTGCTTCAGCTGACTCTCAAGTTCCTGTTCCTTATCTCCGTGGTCGGTTGCAGTCCCACACCAGCCTATCCAGAGACTATTGTACGATCTGTATAATGACTCGAGACCCGTTGCGAGCCCGCCCACGCTCTGCTTGAAGTGCAGTCTCCCCTCTCTTCTTGTGGCAGTTACAGGCAGCCTGTTTGAAACGATGACCAGCCTACTCACGACAATCTCACATCCTCCTTCTTCGTCCCGTCTGGAGCTGTCGCATGGGACCCGAGAGCGACGGGCATGTACGAAGCCGAAAAGGGCGGCGATAGCGAATGCAAACGCCAGACATCAGGGCAAGAAGGGCGTTCACTCATAGGCGCTCCGTATGTATCGCTCCAAATCCATAGCGCCGATTCTGCTCAGATCTTCTTCGAACTTGATCGAAATGAAGCTGTCATATGGCACAACGTAGGCACCGACAACTCCTTCTCTTATCCATCTAGGCAACAGTTGATCCTCGGGATTACATGGCGTTTTGTCAGCACGCTTGAAATCCTTCAACCTACAGTGAGTGACATAGCATGCGGTGCTAGCGAGATCGCGACGCAGCGGCTTCTCTTGGAACTCAACCACTCTGAACGATGAAGGGTCCAGCGTGCCTATTCCATAAGGGGCTTTGAATGCGGATGTATACACCTGGACAACTTCGAGTCCGTGGCATGCATTGAGCCAAAGATAGTGGCCAATGAGGTCGCGCAAGTTGATTCTTAGAACGTCGGAGGCGTTGAACATGATGGCAGGCTTGCTTGGATCTATGACACCCTTGTCAATGGCGAACTTCACGAACCCAGCCCTGCCCAAAGGTTCCGGTTCTTCGACATAGTCGATCGTGATTCGCCTTCCGAACCGTCTGCTCAGCTCTTCTCCCCTCCCGAAAGTTTCCCTTATCTTTGATGCGCCATATCTCAAGCCTACAACAAAGCGAGAGACCCCGCCAAGGATCATGGGAAGCATACTCCAGAACATCAGCGGTCTTTTCGGAGATCCTATCTCGAGGAGGGGTTTGGGTCGTTCGAGAGTTCGAGGTCTAAGCCTGACGCCTCTTCCTCCAGCGCTCACTATGCCATAGGCTTCGCTAATCATGACTTTCGCCTTGCTGTCAACAAGATGCCTAAGGTCCTCGGATCCCGACATCATTTCTCCATTATCATGCGTGCTCAACGGGATCGCATCTAATACTCTTTTCTGCATCGATCGTGCTGATTGTGAGTCATCGCTTCATGGAGATCGCGAACGCCAGCTCGTCGCTTATCAAGGCGCCTTTGAGGAAGTCAGAGACCGCAATGTACATTTACGAACCTAGTCTTATCTACCAACTGACAATGAATGCGTATTTCAACTACGAGCAGCTTGCGCCATTCGCGACAGGGCTCGGAATAACCCTGATCCTTGTATTCCTTCTGAACAAGTTCTTATCGATTCAAGTGGAGAAACTGGTGGCCGCCAATCCTGGCTTGACGACGACCTACCGATACGTCAGGAGGTTGGCAGTGTCCGTCGTGCTTCTGACCGGCGTCACTCTGTCATC
>CAZUTN010000157.1:0-3081 GCA_964623365.1 uncultured Candidatus Bathyarchaeia archaeon | reverse complement strand
GATGGATCGAACGCTTGGTAGAATGCGTTCAAGTCATCGCTGAGTCTCAGCACTTTGACTATGTGGTCCGCAACATCCTTCGCGAGGCCACTGTCGCCGTCCTCTGAGGTTATCGCAACCCTGAGGCGAGGTTCGTCCCTGCTTCCTGTCTGGCGGACACGATATCTTGCGGCTCTTCCTCCGAACTCTTCTGTGTCGGAATAGTATCCAGAGTCAAGATCCCACTGTGGCTCACCAGTCTGACCGCTCAGAAGCGTGGCCTCAAGATCAAGCGGCCCAAGTATCCTTTCGCGCGGGATTTCCGTCTCCTCGTACAAGTAACATCACCGCAAGTCTGTTACGTCAGGCTCCGGACTGTCCGCGCCACGCACGTGCAACTGAGCCGTGTAATCGATACATCTCGATAGTGGCAAGCTCCCTGATCGTTTTTCTGTAGCAGGTTCTTCGGGCCCGATTGGCGGCCTACCTGATGGGGTCGGTGATGCGCAGAGTCTTTCCTTCCGCGCTGACTTTCTTGAGTTTGGTGAGGTCTTCGTCATGGGAGTACATTTCAGGTATCTTGTTGTGAAGATAGCAACCCACTATTAGGGAGTCTCTTCCACCAAGATCCATTCTGACAGCCAAGTTCAGTGCGAACAGGGTTGTGGTCTTGGTCAGGTTGATGAAGGCAACTCTTCTGTCCCTCAAGAACTCGGTAACTTTGCGCCTAGAGTCTATTGGCGAGATCTTTCTCCGAAAGACCAGTGCATGATATGTCTCGTGGACCACGGTCGAATTGACTGCGCATGCGCCAAGAGAGAGTATGGCCTTCTTGGCTTGATTGTGCTCCGGAAAGGTGGGATCGAGTGCATACACAAGAACGTTCGTGTCTAGACCGATCACGCCTTCCAAATCTCCTTCATGGCCTTAGGGCTGACTCCCTCTATCTTTCCGGTGCGCTCAGGGTTCCAATCCATGATCTCCTCAAGTGGCTCTCCTTTCGTTGAGGCTTTCATTATCACAAAATCACGGCCGCGTCTCTCGAAAAGCACGACATCTCTCTTCGAGACGCCCAATTCCTCCGCAACATCTTTCGGCAGCAGAATTCTCCCGCGGTCGTCGAGTACGGCGGTGGGCATGGCTTTTCCCACCACGTCATGTGGGATATCCCATATAAACGTGTGGGACGGAGACCATCAGGAGCGGTGGTCTAGCGCCACAGGTCCTCTTCCTGCTAGGTCTGTTGGTTCCAAACCCTTCTATCCTTCTCTTCGCCTTCAGCCCTGATGAGGAGCGATCTCTTCGGGTCTCGCAATGGTATGATGAAGTACTCCTCCATGCTTCCGTCCTCGCGCTTGAGAGAAAGTTTCATCTTCTTATCAGCGAGTTTGAGCGTCTCAGGATTCAGATACTTGCACATTACGAATGATCCGCGTGAGTGAAGCGCCCTGACTTCTAACTTCCCTGACTTCCCCTTGGCCAACACATTGTCCGAGAAGCCCATGTAGATCAGTGGATTTCGGTCTTGCAGATGCGCCGGTTAAGTCTTCCTGTCAATGCGCCGTCTTCGCTGAGTCCGGTTTCTGGAAGGCGGCGATGAAGTAGCCAGCGTCATTCTTGTGCGGATGAAACCTCTGACATCGGTCGGTCTGTCTGCCCCCAACGAGAAGGGCGTGGTCGCCGAGCATGAGCGACTGTTCTTGAAGAGATAGCTCGCAAGCTTCCTCGGCGTGGCATGCATTCTGCTCGCATTCCTGCAAGGTGAGTGTGCAAAGACTGTAGACGACCTTTCCTCCAGGCTTCACGATCCTAGACGCCGTCTCAATGAATTTCCTCTGGTATCTTGCGAGCGCCTCGATCTCGCTCGTCGTGGTGTACTCGTAGACCTTGGGCATCGTTCCCAGCGCGCTACAGGGCGGATCAACAAGAATCCTATCTGGCCTGAGCGACGGGAAATCGGAGTCCAGAAACCTGCTGTCGTGGACGAAGAGGGTAATGTTCGAACAACCCATCCGAGTGCAGGTCTCCATCGCGGTATCGATCTTCTGTCTGTTCCGGTCAACGCCGAAGAGTCGGCCTCGATTCTTCATCAGCTGAGAGATGTGTGAGAGCTTGCCGCCTGGCGAGCATGTCATGTCAAGCACCACATCGTCAGGCTGGGGATCGAGAATCCGGCTCGTGAGGATCGCGGGCAACGATTGCGGGTAGATCAAGCCGTCTCGGTATTCGCGTGTCTCCCGGAAGCTTGGAACCCTGTATCTGGCCTCGGTCACTTCTACTGCCAGTCCTCTTCTGAAGGTAAGGATCTGAGTCTCACTCATTCGTGCTATTCCAGACGCAAGAATCTCCCCCTCATCATCGATGACATTCACCGTGTCGCCGAGTCGGAGCTTACTGCACCTCACGATTCCCGGCGCGTAGACGTTTGCTCCCTGTAGCACCGACTCGGCTGTGAATTTCTCGACCATCACCTTCTTCGCATGCCCGGGAACTTCGAACGGTCCTTGAATCGGAACCCACACCGCTTCAGGAATCACCTTGTCCTGTAGAGCCTCGAACCCTCTTTCTGCAAGCTTCACCCTCGCTTTCTCGGGAGTCATTCTGAGCGTATTCACCCTAACGTAGTACCGTTTTCCGGGGGATCTTAAGGCTCGAACGACCGCTTCCAGCTCGGAACCGTAGACTCGGAGAAGTTCCCGGAGCGTATCCTCTGAGAACTTGAACCTCTCGGAGAACGCCTTGAGATTCGGGGCCGGTTCCAACTACTGCGCGGCGACTCCTCTTGTCTCTATCAGCTTCTTGCGCGGGTTAGAATGAAGCCAAACGCGCCTTCTTGGTCTCTACGTCCAAGATTGCGTATGTGGACTTGCCCGTCAGGTAACCGCACACCTCCCCAGGGTTCACGACAAGCGTCTTTCCTCGGTCCGTCACGCCAGCTTCGTGCGAATGTCCGTGGACGACGACATCATAGCCGCCGCAGGTGGTAAGCGATCGTAGGAGCTCCTCCTCGTCCCCGTGAGTCAAAGCGATTCTGAGCGACCCGGCCTTCACCTCAGCGAACCTCCCTCTGATCTCGTGCCCTGCTTGCGAGAACTTGTTTCG
>CAZUTN010000156.1:0-3107 GCA_964623365.1 uncultured Candidatus Bathyarchaeia archaeon | reverse complement strand
TTCGATTTGATCATCGGCGTCCTGCTCGGAGCTTCTCTTCCCTGGGTCGAGCCGATCGGACTTGCCGCGGCGGCGATGACTGCGATCCTATTCCTAGGCCTATCGATCCTCATGCTACTCGAATCCAAGATGATCTCAATATGGCGGATCAGAATGGTGCGGAGAGAAAGAATCAAAGAATGGTTCCTTCACTTCTCAGTGACGACAGGTGTTGTCGGCATAGTTACCACGCTTCTCTCGATCGTCGTTCCACCGTTCCTGCAACTAAGCCTGGGGTTCTTAGTTCCGCTGGCGTTCGACAGCCTCTCGGTATTGTCTGCCCTTCTGGAGTTCACGTTGCCTTCGACACCCTACAGCGTGATCTTCGCTCTAGTGTTCCAGCAGATGCAGCGTAAGAACCGAGAGTCCGCAAACACCGAGATCAGAATTGAAGACATCGAAGAAATCGCGCACCAAACGGCTCACAGCCGCTTCGAGGTCTTAGATGCGATCCAAAGCTTGGTCGAGCAAGGACTCGCCAAGAGGAACGACGAAGGGTTCGCCCTCTGCGACGATGGCGTACGATTGTTGAGACTGAACTGGGAAGAGACTTCTGCGAGAGTCAGCATTCAACTCCATCATGTCGAATCGGAGATCAAATCACTGGAGAAGAATCTTGCTCTTGACCCGAGAAGATACAATGACATGATAAATCAGTTTTCAGAGTCCATAAGCGACGTTAGAGACGATTGTGGCCTTCTCGTTGAACCCGAGCGGATAGCTCGAATCCGTCAAACGCTTGGAGACCTACGAAGAAAGGCGTATCGTCCAGGATAGCACTGCTTTGTCCCAAGAAAGCTGAAGGCCAGGTGCCGGTTCTTCGGCTGAAACACTATGACCTGATCCCGTTCTTCGGCGCCAGTGTCAATGCCAGTCCCTGACTTTCCCCTCAAAAAGGCTTCGCACGACCTGCTAGCTATCCTCCCGTGGACGGGCGCCCGATGCACGTACTCTTCTTGACATTTCGTGACGAAGGCTTCATTTCTGCTGGCTAGTCTGATACCCATAGGTGTCAGCTTTGCGAGGCCATGCAAGTTGCCGCGTCAGCCAGTTGTTGCAGCGGTTTCAGGGACCGGCCCATCCGGCGGGCAGCAGAGCGGGAAACGAGGCTTGCATCTCAAGAACGGTTGAGTCTCACAAGAAAGGCTGACACAGGTAAACGCAAACTCGCCCCAATTGCTTACTGACGTTGACGAAGCAGTCTTCACGGGTCGAGTACGACCCACGTGCGCCTTCAATAGAAGGTAGTGTGAGTGAACGGCTGTTCGGCGGGGCCTAGAGTTTTCTGATGTATCTCTCAACTTCCCAAGGAGTGACCTGCGTCCTGTACTGATCCCATTCCCGATGCTTTTCCCTTAGATAGTTCTCGTGCAACGTTTCGCCGAGAGCTTCCTTGACGAGTTCGCTGCTCTCCATCTCTTTCAGAGCTTCCGATAGCGATTCGGGCAGTGAGACTATGCCTCGCTCCTTTCGTTCCTCATACGTCAACTTGTAGACGTTCAGCTCAGTGCGCTCCGGCGGCTCTATCTTCTTCAGTATGCCGTCGAGGCCGCTCAAGCAGAGTACCGCGAACTGTAGATACGGGTTCCCGGCTGGGTCGGGGCATCTGATCTCAATGCGCGCAGCAGCCTTGCGTTTGCCGAAGTTCGGGACTCGAATGAGAGGAGACCGATTCCTGAACGCCCATGCGACATAGACGGGCGCTTCATAGCCTGGAACGAGACGCTTGTAGGAGTTGGGCCAGGAAGCAAGTACTCCACACATCTCCCGACCGTGCGCTAGCTGGCCACCGATGAAGTGGAGAGCGGTCTCCGACAAGTACCCTGTGCTCTCGTTGTCGTCATAGAACAGGTTTTCTGAACCGTCGGTTGTCCACATGCTCTCGTGAACGTGCATGCCTGACCCGTTCACGTTTGGAAAGGGCTTGGGCATGTATGTGGCGACATAGCCATTTCTGGCTGCAACAGCTTTGGTGACCATCTTCATGGTTGCAGCGCGGTCCGCCGTTGCAAGCACTTCATCATACTTGAAATCTATCTCGTTCTGCCCGAGCGCGGTTTCATGGTGAGCAATCTCTATGCCTATTCCAAACGCCTCTGCCGTGTCCGCGATCTCCCTTCTAATGTCTTCCGTCAGATCCCCTGGGTGTAGGTCGAAGTAGCCGCCTAGATCGATTGGCGTAGGCGTGAGGGTTGCCTGTTCCTTTACGAGGAAGAATTCAAGTTCTGGGGCACACTTGAACACGAACCCAGCACGGTTGCACTTCTCCACAACCCTTTCAAGGGCCAAGCGGGGGTCTGCCTCGAACCGTCTGTTCTCAGGCGTGTAGATGTCGCAGATGAACCGACATGTCGACTTCTCTTTTGGACGCCACGGGATGATCGAGAACGTGCTTGGATCCGGATAGGCCACGAGATCTGACTCCTCTATCGGGCTGTATCCAGTGACGGATGAGCCGTCGAAGGGTTGACCGTTCTCGAAGACAGATTCAATGTTCTTTGTACGCACGGAAAGGCTCTTCAGGATTCCGTTTATATCTATGAACTGCAGTCGCGCGAATCTGATTTCCCTCTCGCGTATCGTTCCTGCGACCTTAGCTACCTCTTCTCGCCACTTGGAATTCTTGAAGTTCCTCAATGGCGGTGCACTTCCCCCGCTAGATCTGCAATGCCTTCCTGCCTCAGAGTATAAGCCTTGGGTGCCGAGGACGTTGTTCAAGACATACCCGGCGACGCCCGGCGTGCGACATATTCCATCGAGATTTGCCGAACTGCGTTCTGCCCTATGACGGCTGGCAGATTCTCTGGATGGTCACGCTAGAGTTGAAGGAATCCTTTGGTCAGAGGGACGTACGCCCCACTTTAGCCTAGTACCCTCATCGAGAATCGCCATGACCGTATCCTCTTTCCAGATTCAGCTTTCAGCGGCATCGTATGTAGTTGCGTTGGGATGGGCTTTCTGAAACTAGACATGATCCTCCGTTCCAAGGATCTCACCGCAGTTTGGACATATCGTGAGCTGGGCTCCTGCCTCTCCTCCGCAGCGAGGGCACGTTCGCTTTTCTGGTC
>CAZUTN010000155.1:0-3119 GCA_964623365.1 uncultured Candidatus Bathyarchaeia archaeon | reverse complement strand
TCTCGGGATCCGTCCAGATAGCGCTTGGGATCGCCTTGAAATCAGCTGCGCTCGCCTGGCCGGATATCACTTCCGCCGCCACTATTGCTTGCTTCGAAGCCTTGTGAGCCAGCAACGGCATCCCGACAACGTCTCCGATCGCGTAGATTCCGGGCACATCGGTTTGCATTCGCGCGTTGACCTGAATGAATCCCGCCGCGTCGGTCTTGACGCCTGTCGTGTGAAGTCCAATCTGATCAGAGTTGGGGCGTCTCCCGACAACAACCATGACCCTGTCCGCTGGAACTTCAATCTCTTTCCCATCCGACAGTTGAGCGGCGACCTTGCCGTTCTTCGCCCATTTCGCTCGGGCTTTCGTATGTGTCTCAACTCCCAGCCTTTTCAGTGAGCGTTCCACGACTCTCACGAGTTCAAGGTCGATGCCGGGCAGGAGTTGGTCGAGCATCTCAATGACCGTGACGTGGCTCCCAAATTGCGCGTACGCTATTCCAAGTTCGAGGCCGCTGACCCCGCCTCCTATGATAACGAAGTTGCGGGGTACTTCCGTGAATGAGAGCGCTTCTGTTGGCGTAATGATAAAGTCACCGTCGAACTTGAATGACGGAAGCTCGACCGGACGGGAACCTGTCGCGATGATGACGTTGTCTGCTGTGACGATTCTCGACTCGTCTTTGGGCTTGATGTGGATTTGGCGTGGAGCTTGGAATGTCGCCTCGCCGTACACGACGTTCACATGATTGCTCTTGCAGAGGTAGGCGACGCCGGATGTCAGCCTGTCGACCACGTTCTTCTTCCACGTTTGAAGTTTCCGTAGATCAATTTTGGCTTGACCGGTTTCGATCCCGAAATCTTGAGCCCTCTGGATCTGTCTAATCAATTCAGCGGCACGTACTATTGTCTTTGAGGGGATGCACCCCACATTCAGACAGACGCCGCCGAGCTCTTCTTTCTCAACGAGCATGGTTTCTAGGCCCAGTTGCCCAAGCCTGATTGCAGCCACGTAGCCGCCTGGGCCTGCTCCCATTACCAGATTCTCGACACGGCTTTCCATGACCGGTCCTGCTCCACCGCGAGTGGCTACGATGGTAGTTCCTATAATTATGGTGCTCGTTGATACGTTGTGCTTACACGCTTACACTAGCATAGTCCTGCACAGTCAACGGACCGACTGGTCCTCATTAGTGAGTGGAATTCGGAATCCAAGAATGGCAGAGTAGATTGCGAACATCTAGGAGACCAAGGCCGTTTGTAGCGGACCAGGTAAATCGCGTGCGTCCAAGCACTTGATCTCCTACCATGACTGCGAGAAGGATCATTCATTCATACGTCCTTTAAGTTCCTTTTCGTGTTCTCGGAGCAACACAAATGGAATGGAGAAGCGAATAATGGGATCCCAGAAGAAGCTGATTGCGTTCCTCATCTTGACGCTCACGGTTGCGGGCGTCACGTGCGCGGCGTACATGGGAGCAGCAACGTCGTTTCCACAGAACAGTTCATCAGAGAACTCGGCGAACGGTGCACTGCTCTTCGAAATCGGGGTACACATTGAACCGTTAAGAGGCCAAGGCCGAGGTCAAGGCGACTACAATCAGCAAGCATTTTTCGAACGCCACGTTGAGGACATCCGGATCCTAGCAAGGCTTGTCGAACGGTACGGAGGAAAACTCACAGTTCAGGCGCAGACACCGTTCACCTTGGTTGCGATCAGGTCCGGGGAGACTCTGTTTGCCGACCTTGAGTCGCGGGACCACGAGATTGCGCTTCATTTCCACGAAGACGCCCACTTGGGGGCGAACCCTGAAACTCTACCGGTCGGAACTTGGGCAGCCACGCTGGCTCAAGAGATTTCATACCTTAAGCAGGCCGGTGCGACGAGAGTTCGGTACTGGAGTGGCGGGAACCTTTACCCCGGCGTTCTAGACGCAGCAGCCGTTGCGGGCTTGGATGTGATGAGCGACTGGAAGAATCCCCACACGCAGCAGACCAACAGGCTGGTTGTCGGGGTCAATCCTTGGCGTCCTTCAGCCGGACCGAGCGAGAGGGATCTTGCTGCCTTTGCCAGACACGATTCACACGGCATGATCATCTACCTTCCCGACGGCTTGTACGATCCTGAGGGCTTCGCCTCGAAGCGACAGATCGCAAGGAAGGGCGGGGCGCCGGCATACTTCGATTTCATCACAGAGAGCCTTGAGCGTTCCTTGAGGGCTGCGCAACCGGACCGGGTCAACGTCTTCCACATCACCATCCATCCCGGCGAGTTCCGTGGCGTTGCTGCGGAACCCTACGCAGCCGTGGATCGTTTCTTGGCTAAGGTCGTCAACCCGCTTGTGGTAGCCGGCAAGGTTCGCTGGGCAACTTTCTCGGAGATGGCTGACGCCTTCGTGCGATGGGAGAAGACTCATCCCGGCGTCAACCCACGTAAGGGCGCAAGAGTTGATTCTGTCCACGTAGATTTGGCAAGCTTGGGCAAAGTCGAACGAGACATCACCTATTGCACCGTGGACAGTGTTCCGCTAAAGATGAACGTCTACCATCCCATCACCGCCGAGCAACCTGTGCCGGCACTCGTCTACGTGCACGGTGGCGGTTGGACAGGAGGTGACAAGGCTTCTGGAGCAATGGAGATACGAGAACTTGTCAAGCGAGGGTATATCGTTGCGGCAGTGAACTATCGCTTGGCGCCAGAGTACAAGTTTCCGGCACAGATTGAAGATATGAAATGCGCCGTTCGTTTCCTGCGAACTAACGCTCAGGTGTACGGGTTGGACGCGGATCGGATCGGCGCTTAGGGTGGCAGCGCAGGCGGGCATCTTGTCTCACTGTTGGGGCTGACCGATCCTAGCGCGGGATTCGAAGGATCGGGCGGATACTCTGAACAGTCCAGCCGAGTGCAGGCTGTAGTGGACATGTTCGGTCCGACCGACTTGACGCAGAGTTTCAACGGCGCCAATCGGCGAATCTTGGATCAGGTATTTGGCGCCGCAGACTCCGGCTCTGATATCCTGAAACGCGCTAGCCCCGTGAGTCATGTTTCAAATGATGACCCTCCGTTCCTAATCCTACACGGCGAGAAGGATCGTCTGGTACCAATCAGCCAATCACAAGAACTGTACGAT
>CAZUTN010000154.1:0-3128 GCA_964623365.1 uncultured Candidatus Bathyarchaeia archaeon | reverse complement strand
AAACCTATGTCAAGTTTCAGCACTGATCTCCCGAGATAGGAGACAGACAAGGTTCGACTGCGAGTGAATACTCCTATGGGGGTCGCCTGAACATCTTCATTCTCGAAGACCTTCACGGCTTCACTCAGTTTCCTTTGCGGGACGGACAGCAGCATTCGTTCCTGGGATTCGGAAATCCAAATCTCCCAAGGCGCCATCGGCGGAACGGCTTCCTTCAACGGAACGTGCTCAAGCTCTATCTCAGCGCCGCATTTGGATCTGTACGCCATCTCGCCCGCAGCGCAAGACAGCCCTCCTCCTCCTAGATCAGTTATTCCGGAGGCTAGGTTCCGGTCTCTTACCTCCAAGATCGCGCGTTTCAGTTTCTCTTCTTCTATGGGATTTGGAACTTGGACTGCGGAGAGAGATGTCTCCTCGGAGCTTTCCGCCAGTTCAGCGGAGGCGAAGGTCACTCCATGAATTCCATCCCTTCCTGTCTTGCCCCCCGCCAAGAGCAGTCTGTCGCCTAGTTTCGTGTTCCTCACGAACTTGCTCATGGGGAGGATCCCGACGCAGCCGCAGTAAACGACTACGTTGCCCACGTAGCTCTCATCAAAGAAGACCGCGCCATTCACCGTCGGGATGCCCATGTTGTTTCCATAGGCTCCGATTCCAGCAACGACTCCGTCGAATATGTAGGTTGGATGATTGACTCCTTTCGGCAAGCGATTCTTGTCGAAGTCCAAAGGCCCAAAGCATAGCACGTCGGTGCATGCAATAGGTTTCGCCCAGACTGCAAGTATGTCTCTGATAACTCCTCCAGTTCCTGTCGCGGCACCCCCGAAAGGTTCAATGGCTGACGGGTGGTTATGCGTTTCAACCTTCATCGCGAGGCCGTACGTCGCACCTCTCCTTTTCTCAAATAGGACAATTCCGGCGTTGTCTCGAAAAGTGTCAAGACACCAAGCCGGCTTCAGCTCTTCTACAGGTTTCGCGATGAAGGTCTTCAAGAGGTCCTTCGCAATCACTCGGCCATTTGGTGAGACTACATCTCCTTTGAATGTCTTGTGAAAGCAGTGCTCGGACCACGTCTGCCCGAACGTCTGCAGTTCAACATCTGTGGCGTTACGACGTACCCTCCTGAAATAGGTCCTAAGCGCCTTCATCTCCGCTAGAGACAGGCTCAGACCAAGATCGGTGCTGATCTTGAGAAGCTGTTCTTCATCGGAGTTTCTCAGATCAATCTCAATCAGAGGCAACGGGACGCCTTCTCTCTTGATGTATCCCTCTAGGGTCATCCCACTTCCTCGATGGTCAGGAGTTGCGCCTCGTCTTTGACCGGGTTCATCAAGGGGGGTCCGCTGTAGATCTGCCGGGCCCACTCCTCCGCCTCCTCTCTAGAGTTCGCTTCGAGATACATCTCCCAGTATTTTCCCGACCTGACCCTGCCCAATCCTAGAGTTCCTTTCCGCTTCAGTCTGCGGCTCAGCGTGTCTCCCTCGGGATCAGAAACTCCCTCGCGGTGACGCACGACAATTCTCACACGATAGAGCATGCCCAAACCTCTCGGCCTAACCTCTAGGTCGCTCCGTACACAAACTTGCCGAAGCTGCTTTCGATAATAACCTGATTTCCGCTTGGGCCAGCTTCGATGTGACCGACCAGCTTGGCTTCAACGTCAAAGCTCTCTATGATGCTGAGCGCCGCCTCGACAGCTTCTTCCTCCAGAACTATCTCGAAGCCGACTCCCATGTTGTAGTCCTGAAACATGTCTCGCCATGATTCGCCGGACTCTCTCTGTATGAGAATGAAGATAGGGTCAGGCGGCAGTGCGGCACGTTTAACGTATCGTAGACCTCTGCCAAGCCTAAGGCACTTCGTTTGTCCGCCAGCGGTGTTATGGATCAGGCCCGTCACTGAAGTTCGGAGCGTGTCGAGGATCTTGAGGATGATCGGAGCAAAGATCCGCGTCGGAGAAGTTATCGCCGCGCCGACAGTCATCTCAAGCTCGTCCACGTAGTCCCCGACCTTGTAGCGCCCGGAATAGCCCGGCGTTCCTTTTCCCCGTATCTCGGGATACTTCTTCTCGTATTCGCTGCTTAGCAGACAGTGCCTTGCAAGCGTGATTCCGTTACACATGATTCCGCTGTTCTGTTTGTTCTCGTAGCGAGCCTTCCCTCCGCTACGCAGTCCAATGATTCTGTTGCCTGGACGGATTCTCTCTCCTGTGACTACCCTTGACAACTTGACGCGGCCTTGCATGAATCCTGAAACGTCCAAGGTGGATAGTTGATCTGGGAGATCTGCAGTTTCGCCTCCGTCAAAAGGTAGGATGACGTCGCAGCCTTCTAGTAGCGTGGCAAGCTCCGCAAATTCGGAATTGAGTGTCTTCAGCAGGTCTTCCTTGGGGATCTTGGATTTGTTCAGGGCAACGTAGTCTACGAAGCTAACTGGTCTTGCACCGACGCACACTATGTCGTTGAAGTTCATTGCGACAACATCCTGCCCGATTCCTTTGAAGGCGTTGAAGTCCCCTATCTCTCTGAAATTGACGTAACTCTGCACGGGCTTGCTTCCAGCTCCGTCGGCATGCGGGATCAGCGCATAGTCTGGGAATTCTGGATCTTGCTTGACAACACAGAATGCCATGGGATAGATTGAGTTGATACTGGACTTGAAGACCTCTATTCCTTTCTTACGAATGTCTACACCAAGCTTCTCGTATCTTGATTCAGTCATTTGGGCTACTTCCTGTGGATGACTTGACGATCTTCTCCTCCAGAGGAATCCTCACCGCTTAGCTCTTCGAGAACTTGGTGCAAGCTCCTCAGGTTCAGATCTTCAATCCGCGTGCTCCCGTCAATGATCTCGCACGCTCCGACACATCGCTTTGAAACTTCATCTATTACTATTTCAGGCAGTCTTGGCGGGGAACCTTCTCCTCTAAACCCGTAGTGTTCTTTCAAGAAAACCCTGAGGAATTCCTTGTCCAAGGCGTGGGCTTCCTGTTGTTCTCCAACCTTGAAATATCTCTGAACCCAGAAGCGTGCTGAGTCGTGGGTGGGCGGCTCATCGATCTGAATCAAGGCACCGTGAGACCTACCATACTCAACCTTGAAGTCAGGCAAGATTATTCCTCTCTTCTTGAC
>CAZUTN010000153.1:0-3129 GCA_964623365.1 uncultured Candidatus Bathyarchaeia archaeon | reverse complement strand
GGGTGTGAGATCAGTGTTGCGCTGTGATCTCAGGTCTTCTCTTCGGCTTTCGTCTCGGGCAGTGTCTCGGTCTCAAGGGGTACTGGAGGAGGAGTTGTCATCATCGTCCAGCCTATCCACATAGAGATCACGAGGACGGCGAGCACGAAAAGAAGCACGGGTAGCCCCACCGCCCATTCATGCCACCATGCGGGCAGAGAAAGGGCCGGCGCAAAGAAAGCAATCACATACCCCACAAGGATAACCAGCGAAACCGCAAAGATAGCCCCGCCGTACAGTCGATCACGATTCATCGCAGCATCACTACCCATCTACCTTCGTCCTTGCTGGACCATATAAAATCTTGTCACTGGTAAGCCCGATATGCTGGTCTTTCGCTGACGTGAAGAGGAAGCGCAAGGGGTCTGAAGGGATACCCCGCACTCTTCGTTCCGATCTCCGACGCAAGTTGATCGATCGTCATCACCGATTGGGTGCCTGTCTCTCTGACGCGAACAGGTAGCTTCTCTGCTCCCTTCTCCCTGGCTCCAACGACTATGATGTACGGTACCCATAACATCTCCGCGTCTCGCACTCTCTTCTCAACAGTCTCGTCCGAATCATCGACATCCGTTCTGACCCTCCTCCCGTTCAGATTCTCGGCAAGCTCGTCAGCGTGAGGCAAGGATTCTCTAGTGACTGGAATGATTCTGACCTGACTGGGGGCTAACCACAGAGGCAGTTGCGGTTTCTTCCCTTTCTGTTCCATCTTCGCACAGGCGTCCAGCACGGTGAAGATGTAGCGTTCCACCGTTCCGATCAATGCCGTATGAATTATCGGCGGATACTGTTTCGCACCATTCTGGTCGACGTACGAAATACCAAATCTCCTGGCGTTCCCCATATCAATCTGGAAAGTGGCGATTTCCCTAGGCCGGTCCAATTCATCGATGATGTGATACTCGATGTTAAGGACCCAGTAGTATATCCCCTCTGGAACGAAGTTGAGGAGTATGGGCTTTCTTTCCAGCTTCGCGAGTTCCAAGAAGTACTCCTTGTTCCCTTCGAAGAAGCTCCTTGTCGTATTGTAAACCGACACGTAGTCTCTGCCCAGCCTGACAATTTCCTCGTAGATGACTCTGTGCGTGCTGATCGACACATCCTTTGAGTTCTCCAGCTCGCGACAGTAGATGTGAAGATCCGGCATGTGCAGCTTTCTCACCCTGAAGCAGAGGAGGAGCTCTCCGCTCTGCTCAAGGCGATAACTGTCAGCCACCTCGAACGTGCCGAATGGTATGTTCCTATAGCTGACAGTCCAGTCCTTGACCATTGCGAACTGTTGGTGGCAAGCGGCGTAGCGCATGACGAAGCTCTTCTCTTCGAGGTCGGTCTTGTACAGTCTGGCCCCGAAAAGGTCCGCGTGCTCCTTGACGGCCCTCACCGAGAGGTCGAACATGTTTGTCCCGCGGACTTGGAGGACAGGTATCCCAACGCGCTTGGCGACATCCCATGAGTAGTCTGCGACTAGATCAAACATGAGTGTGGCCTCGGGACCATACCTCATGTGACCCACGTCGGAGTACTGCTCCCATTCGATTCCGAACTTTCTGCAATAGTCAAGGAAACGCGGCTCTTCTCCGCCAGCCAGTCCTTTCTTCATGGCCTCCTTCTCTACGAGCGTTCTGAACTCCTCTTCCCCTTTCGAGTATTGATACTCGCCCGGCCGGTACAGGCTGCCCTTCAGGTCCATTATCATGTACTCTGTCTGAATCGCAGGGCGTTCCTCCGGTCTCTTTTCTGCGGTAACGGTTCGAGAGAGCTCTGCGAGAGGGTGACCAAGGCAATGGATTCGGAAGCTCTTGTAGTAGCCGAATGGACTTCTCTCGACTGTGAAGCTCTGGTCCTTGAGAAGCCCTTCCATCGCGACAAGGACTCTGATAGCTGGACCTCTCGATGCGAGGCTGCTCGAAAGGTGGGCGTAGGGATACAGCATCACATTTCTGGTCTTGACCTGGTCCGCGACCTCCTTGATTGCGTGAGCTCCGTTAGCTGCCACCTGCACAGGATCTCTTTCATCACCCTTCTCGATCGTGCAGAAGGCGACCAAAACTTGCTCCATTCTACCGTGTGAACGAGAAGGCTCGAATTCCTCCGGTTCCTCGACCGCCTTATCTCGTACCTGATACTCGAATGATTCGGCATGAATCAGTAGGACTCGCAGTACCCTTCGCCCCTTACTATCCCATGAAGCGCCATCTCTCGATCTGACGGTCCTTCCTCAACCGTTTCTTCATCTCTCTGTAGTGGGCCCGGCAGAGGTATGCCCTTCTGGCGCCTCTAATATCCATCTTTGCCTGCACAGCTGAGTCGGGAGAGACTGAGCGGACTGCCTTCTGCGCGCATCCGACGACATTGCACTTTGCACCTTTCGAGATCTTTCCCAATTCTGAGACGACGGCTCCTCTCTCGCAAAGCTTCGTGTCTAGGACATATTCAAGAGTTGCCAATTAGTCCGACACCGCCGACAACCAATTAAGCGGCGTTGTCCCGGTGCGTCGTGTTCATCGTCACATGTGGGGTCGCATTTGCTCGGAAGGTTTCGTGAAAGATACGAAAACGCGATGTTGCCGTTAGGCAGGGCTCTTGGCAGACTGGGGATCGGTCCGAACATGCTCTCCATATTTGCAGCACTGGCAGGCGTGGGCGCCGCTCTTTTGTATCTTCGAGGGACTGCGCTCTTGGGTGCGTCAGTTCTGCTCGCCTCCGCCTTCCTTGACATGCTTGACGGTGCAGTCGCAAGAGCGACCGCCAGCGCGTCAAGATTCGGGGGTGTTCTCGATCATGTCCTGGACAGGTACGTTGAGTACGCCTTGGTTGTTGGAGTTGTAGCCGGAGGTTTTGCAAGTTGGTTCTGGGGGCTGTTTGCACTGGTTGGGATGCTTTTGGCCAGTTATTCTAGGGCAGCCGCAGAATCCGTGGGCGGTCTGAGCAGATGCACAGTCGGCATAGCCGAAAGGCAAGAGAAACTTCTGCTGATCCTTGCGGGGTCGTTTCTTGTCACAATATGGTCAAACGCTCTTGAGTACACAATGATATTGGTCGGCTTACTGTCTCACGTCACTGTGGGTCAAAGGCTTCTCTATGCATGGC
>CAZUTN010000152.1:1183-3197 GCA_964623365.1 uncultured Candidatus Bathyarchaeia archaeon | reverse complement strand
GCAACAGAGGAACAGCTTCGACCTCTTGCTCATCTGTCCGAGGACGTGGAGAAGATGTACACTTCTTACACCACGATGTACGAAGATCTGCGCGGAAAAGCAGAGCAGCTGGCTCAAAACAGGCAGGAGGTCATGGCTGAGGTCGAGAAGAGGCTTGAACGTTGGAAAGAGGTCATCTCCGCCTTTTTGAGTTCTCTCGAAGATCGGTACAATCAGATCCTTCAAGAAGTAGGAGCAACGGGTGAGCTGAGACTCACGGTCGGAAGAAACGTTGAGCAAGCGGGACTTGACATCTTGGTGGGATTCAAGGGCGTACCCCCCACGCGTCTTGACTCATTCACCCAGAGCGGGGGAGAAAGAAGCATCGCGCTGATGGCCTTCCTGCTCGCGCTGCAGCAGCACATCGCCTCACCCTTTAGAGCGATCGACGAGTTCGACGTTCACATGGACCCCAAGAACAGAGAAGTCATCTCAAGCCTGATCGTCTCAAGCGCGAGGGAGCTAGGAGACACGCAGTACGTCGCCATAACTCCGGGACAGGTGACTGTGCCAGATGCTGATGTGCACGTGGTCGTAGTCCAGAACATTGAAGGCGCCTCTATCGTGGCCGAGGTGAAGTAGATGACACCGTCAAACGAGAAGCCTGAACGTGTCAGACTAGCATCTGGAAGGAGAGAACTTCGTGAACTCATCCGGACCTCCGAGGCCATAACAGAACGAAAGTTCAACCCTTTCTTCTTGGACGTCGCCCTCGCCGTTGAGACTCTGCGAAAGTATTTCCCGTTTTGGAATGCACTTGAAGATCATTGTCTAGACGCCGAAACGATCAACAACCTCGCCGAGGTTCTCAATCTTCAGAAGAGCCAACTGCGGTACCAGTCAAGCGCGCTCTATACGAATCCCGAGGTGTTGGAGAAGAAGTTCCGTGCGCTCTCCGTAAAACGGCTGGGCGAGACCTTCCTGAAATCTTGGCATCCGATCGTGGAGAGGGAGCAACTGACCTCTGAGGGAATCCGGGAGGGTCTCCGCTACTGGGATCAACTCTTGTCGTACGAGGAAAGAAGGAAGAGGCTCGCCCTCGGAAGGCCCACTCCACCCGTAGCGACGGATCTCGACTCACTCGTAGGATCCGGCATATTGACCCGGGAAGACTTCGCCAAGAACCTTCGCAGACTATGGGAAGAACTTCGTGCCCAGACGAGAGAGACCGGTGCCGTCGACTACTGGGCCTTCGTGCGACGAGACACCTACCGGGAAACGGTACAGCGCGCATACTACGCGAGCTTTCTGCTGACCTATGGATTTGCCAAGATGCTACGTGACGATGCGGGTATGAAGCTCTTGCCGCTTGCGAGTCCAACCGGGAAGGTCGCGGCTGGAGCGGTCAGTTACCCGATCGCGATAGCGAGAGAAGGCGAAGCATGACCGGATGGATGAGGCGACTCATGGAACAAGCTAGCGATGAGACACGTTTCTACGGCGACAAGCTGAAGCGTGCAATTCACCTTCTCCTCTTCAAGCGGGGCAAGATGCCTGGAGCCAAAGAGTGGGAACTGAAGGCCAGCCTCGGCAAGAGCTACAAGCAGGTCATCAAGCAGCTCGACACTCTCCTCGCAGACTTTGACCTCGAGGTTAAGAGAGTTGAGGCCGATCATTCCCAGGCCAGTCAACCCGTTGAAGGTCCGCCGAGCGAGGATCCAGATGATGCTCGGTACCTGATCGCCCTCAGAGGAACTCTCACGCCCAAGGAGGCACGATTGTCTGGGTGGCGAATCGATAACTTGGCCGCTCTAACGGTCGCGATCGCGTACGTGGTCACAAAACAGGGCAAGGCTCCCCGGGAAGAGGTGGAGAAGCTTCTCGCTGAGAAAATTGGAAAATGGAAGACCCTCACCCTCTTGGACGCCTTCGTGCGAAACGGCTACTTGAAGGAAGACGAAGCAGGGTCCTTGTCACTCGGCTGGCGCACAAGGTCCGAGGTGAACCTTAGGGACCTCATGACCCTCCTGTCAGA
>CAZUTN010000152.1:0-1083 GCA_964623365.1 uncultured Candidatus Bathyarchaeia archaeon | reverse complement strand
GTACAGGTGAGCTTCTTGCCGTGCAACTCGGTCCACTCCTTTCGCTTGAAGACCCCCCATCCAGACTTGTCAAAGACATTGATCTTGTCCTTTGTGAGCGGAACAGGCGGCGGAGGAACCACCCACCTGGAGTAACTGTCGACTCCGAAATAGGGCATGAGCATGCCCTGTGAACTGGGCAGCATGTGTCGTGCAAACCTGATCTTCGGAGGAACCTGGAAGGCGTGGATCCAAATGCCTGGGTTTCTTTTCTTGATCTTCTCGACAGCTCTGAGCACGTAGTAGTGGAAGCCCCCTCTCATGTCAACACCCATCAGAGAGAACCTGCTCTTGACAACTGGCGCGGAGAAGAGTTCGAACTCTCGCTGGGTCTCCGACGCGTGCACCACGGGCATTATCGGCTTGTCGACACCTTTCTGATCCATCCATCTCTGCGTGAACTTCAGCAACGAAGCGAAATCCTCGGGGCTCATGCCAGGGGCCTGCTGGACTGTAACCACGTCCATGTCTGCAAAGTACTGGAGGTCAAGCAGAGTCCTCAGGTCCTGAGCGTCGCTGTACGACGCTTCGCCTTTGAAAACTAGGAACAGCAGTCTCGCCACGTCTTCAAATCCTCCTGACTCACGAGAGAGGTTCCGCGCAAAGCTTCGAAGATACTCGTCCTGCCTCAGGATCTTCTTGAGCGAGTCCGGGTACATCAGCTTCGCAGAGACGATCACTTCTCCTGGAAGAGCGTCCTTCGTTCCCACCGCGCGAGTTGCATTCAGTTCGGCCGTTGTCGCGAACTTGTTCGGCAAAGCTGCTGACACCTTACCGATGCGCAGGATTCCAGCATTTGCAGAAGTCGTTTCGTCCCTGGCTTGATCCTGAATAGATACTTCGACCATCGAAGCTCGCCCGAGGGCTCCATACGCGTTTCCGTCGTGATGGCATTTAAGGCGAATGTCCGTGCGCATCTTCGAACGCCATCTGGATCGTGAGCCTTCCGTTTTCTGCCGAGATGTTCATCGACCGTATGTCATAGTCATCTCGCATCTTCAAGATGCGGCCGATGAGACGCGCCCTACTGCTCGGAATCAACGT
>CAZUTN010000151.1:0-3199 GCA_964623365.1 uncultured Candidatus Bathyarchaeia archaeon | reverse complement strand
CAAACGACCCGACCACGCATACCAGCATGAAAGAACAGCGACTTCGTTTTCTTGTAGCTTTCCGTGACCACCTACGAGGTCCGCGTTCCCATTTCTTGTAGGATCTTTGCGCCAGAAGCGGAAGCCACAGGCGAGCAAACGGAGATGAAGTACATGGATTCGATGGAAAGAGAACTTGCCAATGCTGAATCTGGCTCTGGTGACGTCGGCTCACGATCAGAAGCATCCATCGTGGGGCGGGCCCCCGGCGAGACGATGAGGAGTCTTAGGCTCGAACTTCGATCGAAGTCTGAGTAGACTACTACTGCATCGCGTGGAGAATAGGGGTTTTCTCAGAGTCCTTCCCCTCTAGCACGTTCCACCCGTCGCTATTCTCTCCGTTCCATAGGAACGTACTCTCGGTCGAGATTGCCGGTGTAATCTCCTAGCGGACGTATCAGTCTGTTTAATTCGTATTGCTCAACTACGTGGCGTGAGGTACTGTGTGGGTTCCGGCCAGTCAGTCATGCGGGAAGGGATCAGCGTTTGTGACGAGCCGCTGTGAACCGTTGGTTAAGCGCCGGGAGAGCGCTCTGAATGCTCAACATGGCAGTTCCTGAGCTGGAAAAAGAGCAGAAAGTGAGCTGAAAACAAGAAAGGACATGCTAACCTAGCCCGACCCACGATGCCGTCGACCATGGGGTTCCCAGCCCAGGCAGGCTTCATGTAGACCCTATAGCCAACTGAGCGGTGGTATCGCCCTACCGTCCGCTCAAAAACCGCTTGGGAAGAGTTCAGTGATGAGCAAGATGAAAGACACCTGTCTCCAATATGGGTGCATCAAATGCTGCTTGAATACTGAGATGCCACTGAGCAGTTCAGATATCGTCCGGATAGCAGGGCTTGGTTTCTCTGACGATTTCTTCATTGTCAAGAAGAATGGGAACCGGCACCTCAAGAATCTGTCGGGGAGATGTGTCTTTCACAACGGTCAGCGATGTACCATCTACAATTGTCGGCCTGAGGGTTGTCGGCTGTACCCTGCCGTCTTCCATGAAGACACGGGAGTAACAGTTCTCGATTCATATTGCCCACATCACGGAGAGTTCCAATTGACGCCAACCATTTCACGCAAAGTCATCAAACTTGTTCGAAAGTTGGATGTGGAGAGGAAGAGAGGACTCTGAGGCGCAGGAGAACGGTGAACGTCAAGGCATTCGGCAATCTGAACCGAGAGCTTATTGAGTGTCCCTAGACTATCTCTCCTTATGGCAAGGATCAGTGCGGTCGCTCGCCGGCATGACAGAAGAGCGGGCGGGATTCACACGTACGAAACCAGTGACGAGATCGCTCACTGCTGGCAGTTGCTTACACGAGAGCAGCAAGTCAGTTTGGATGATCAAGCTGCGAGGAACCATGAGGACTTGCCAGTGCTTCTTGAAAGGTTGTTCAAGGAGCGAAGGTTGTAGTAGCCCAACGCGGACGTCTCCGGCGTGAGTGGGCCGTGTCTGAATCAGGTAGGATTTCCGGTTGATTTCGCGCGCTTCCTAACGCGTTGTTTCCTCCTCCGCCGCCTTCTTGCAGCGTAATCTGCGCTGCTCAATCTATGTGCCACGCTACTTCTGCCGAATTGCGTTTTCGGTTTGGTTGAACTTGAACTGGTTATCATTACTTCGCCGCGTGACGAAACAGTAGCCGCAAATTGCGCTCTGACGCCTGCCTCCGTACGGTAGGTTCCCATGACCTTCCATGTACCCTTGACGTCCGGACCCTCAGTCTTCTCCTCGACGGATAAGGAAACAATCTTCCCGTGGAAAGTCCTGGTGCCGAGGAAGTACTTCCTCACCACACTCTGAGCGTCTTCGGCGTTCCCTATTCGCATCTTACATCCAGCTTCAATCAATCGAGTAGAGGAAGAAAAAAGGATTAGAGCGCTTTGCCTGAAGCCGAAACTGGCGATGTGTTCAGGTGTCGCCGCGCTCACAACGGGACGGAAGACGGCTGCAGAGAATCCATGATGGATATCTTATCACATCATTCCCATTCCAGGGGGCATCCCGGGAGGCATCCCTCCCGGCGGTGGGCCGGCGGGTCCCTTTGTCCCCTTGGATGAGACCACGTCGTCGATGCGGAGAATCATGCATGCTACTTCCGTTGATGACTTGATGACTTGCTGCTTGACGCGAAGAGGTTCAATTACTCTTTCGTTGAGCATGTCAGCCACCTTTCCATCATGCACGCTGACTCCAAACCACTTGTTTGCGCTCTCCTGGTGCTTCGATCTGAGTTCAACCATCACATCGATGGGGTCGAGTCCTGCATTCTGTGCCAGCGCTATTGGTATTGATTCGACAGCTTCCGCGAAGCATTGAACACCCAACTGCTCTCTTCCTCCAACTTTGACCGCGAAGTCGCGGAGCTGCTTTGCGAGTTCTGCCTCAATAGAGCCTCCGCCCGCAACGATCTTGCCGTCCTCAACGACGTTTCGAACTACGCAAAGGGCGTCGTGAAGGGATCGTTCAGCTTCCTCGATAACGTGTTCGGAACCACCTCGTATCACAATAGTCACTGCTTTCGGGTCTTTGCATTCTCTGATGTAGAGGAGTTTGTCGTCACCGATCTTGACTTCCTCAACGAGTTTCGCCTCGCCTAAGGATTCAGCGCTTAGGTCCTTCAGGCTCGCCACGACTTTCCCACCGGTTGCTCCTCCAAGTTTTTCCATGTCGCCGCTGCCAAGATTCTTCACGGCCAGGATTCCTCGCTTTGCGAGAAAATGCAGAACCACGTCGTCAATACCTTTCTCGGATAGCACTACGTTGGCCTTTGATTCAGCAATCTTCTCCACCATCTGCCTCATCATAGTCTCCTCCTCATCCAGGAACGTTTTCATTTGGTCTGGGCTGTCGATGGTGATCTTTGCGTCGAACTCTGTCTTTTCAATCTCGAGCTTAGCATTGAGAAGGGCGATTCTGGCTTTCTCTACTCGCTTCGGCATCTCAGAGTGAGCAATCTCCTTGTCGAGGACGATCCCTTGAACCAGCTCTGTTTGCTCTATTCCTTCGCCGTGCTTCTTGAGCAGCTTTATCCTCTCGATATCTGCTTTGGTCTTTCCGCTCGAGTTGTCCGTCACTTGCGTCACAGCGGAAGTGGCGAGTTGGGCAAGGTAGTCCTTGCTGGTTGCTACTGCCTTGGTTCCCATTGACGTGCTTGCTATCTGACG
>CAZUTN010000150.1:0-3211 GCA_964623365.1 uncultured Candidatus Bathyarchaeia archaeon | reverse complement strand
GGAGAGCCGCTGCCTAAGCTTTCCAAACAAGCCTGACTGTCTCGTTGCCTTCTTCTGTTCTTCTCTAACGCAGGTGCCGCAGAGCTGCTCTTGTCGAGTTTCTCCGGATTTCCACACATCACTTTGCCGTAATCTCCGTGGCGCGCTCGAGTGGCCTCTGAGCTTTCGCAGCGTACATTCTGATGTAGGGCGCCATGGCGCGCAGGATCTTGCTCTCAGCCTTTCTTACGTGTTCCTCGTAGGTTGTTCTGGGAACGCGTTGTCTCCGTGCTATCTCTTCAGCCGTCGTCTTCTTCGGCACCTGATAGTAGCCGTGGTCCAGCGCGGCCTGAATGGCGTCGAGCTGCCTGTCGGTCAGTTCGGAGAATACGCTGCTGAGAGAGATCACAAAGGCATCGCGGATAGTCCCCTCGGGGAACACTTTTTTCTGGAGTATCTCGACTGGCCCCAAGTCGGCTAGGCCGCGGAAGAGTCTCTTGTAGTCGGCCTCTCTGAAGCCTATGACTCTACGCTCCTCCCATCCGTTCTGGTAAACTATTGGCGATATTTCGAGGAAGGAGTTCTTCTGGATGACTCCGGATATGCTGGGCCTGATCTTGCTGTCGCGGCAGGTCTTCACGATCACCTGAAGGTTCCTTTCCGAGAAGTTCTTCTTGAGAACTCTACCGCCTTTCCAAGAAAGTAGATCATTCAAGTCGGGCTCGATGGTGTTGAAGGTCTCGATGTCTGGGCATGCGATCTCAAGCACATCCGTCCTTAAGTTGCACCACTCGACGATCCTGACTTCCGGATGCTTCAACGAGAACCGCACATACGGGCACTCGTGCCTGACCCTGAAGGAGACCTCAAACATCGCCGGTTCCCCAACCGTTTCTTACGTGTCTTGACTTATAACGGAGGCGCCGTCCTACGACTGCTTCTGACTTCCATCGCCAGACGACTCAATTGGTCCGTCCTAGGACGGTACAAACTACTAGCGCAACTCCAGCGTTCTACCCGATCCGAGGGGATGTAAATGAGTATCTCGGTGAACGCGTTGAGCCGGTACGGATCGAAGACAGTGTCGCGCAAGGCAGTAGCGGAGTTCAAGCGCATTATCCTATTGGCGCTGGAAAAGTCGTGGTCGGGCGATCACACGTTGCCTGTCTCGACGCTGAAACGCAACCTCGATGGCTCGACGAAAACCCTGCTGCAGACGGCGATCCATGAGCTACGGAAAGCAGGGGTCATCGAATTCGCATACTGCGAAGGATGGAGCATCGGCATTCGACTAGCAGTCAGTGATCTTGCACGCCCTGAGCTCGCGTATTATTGAAGCCTTGGAGGGGATGAGCGATGAGGATGAGAATCAGGACGCCATCCTTGGCAGGCGCATTTGACAGATTGAATAGGATGACAAGAACTCCAAGGCTGTTCAAATTCAGGTTGAGGAACCTCTCGTGGCGGGGCGGCGTCTGTCTGGATTTGAAGTTGCCGAAGGCGCGGACGCATGTGCGGCTAATAGAAGCAAGTCCCAAGAAGGAATGGTTCTCCGAACCCAGCGAGAAGCTGTTCCTGAGCAGACAGTTGGAACGTAGAGCCCTCATCGAGTCTATGGTTAGGTTGACGGTGGCGAGATGAACCGACGAGCGTAGTCTCTGATGTTGAGACAGTCGAGGTTCGAGAAAAGACTTAAGCAGGCCTGAGATGGACGCGGAGAGAGCCCCATCCGGCAGGTCGGCCGAGACGGTGCTGTCGTGTGGCGAGCAGCGAGAGGACAAGAGTTGACTGTGGCGGCTTCTAGGTCTGGCGAGATCCTGCCGGGGATCGTCTTCGGGTCGCTCTGCTTCGTTTGGGGGTCGACGTGGCTGGCGATCAAGGTGGGGTTGGGCTCTCTGCCTCCCCTCACCTTCGCGGGCATACGGTTCATCATCGCTTGGGTTCTGCTATTGGCTTTCGCGCTCGCGAGGAAGACGGAGTTCCCGAGGGACAAGGGCAGCTGGCGGGTTATGTTGTTCCTCGGCCTAACCCAGATCTCGTTTCCGTACGCGCTCACGTTCTGGGGGGAGCAGTACATGACCGCCGGCCTGACCTCGCTGCTCTTCGCTACGCTGCCGTTCTTCGTGGTCGTCTTCGCGCATTTCATGATACACGGCGAGCGCGTGACCGCTTGGAAGCTGATCGGGATGCTGGTCAGCTTCATCGGCGTCACGATAATCTTCTCCAGAGAGCTGATGCTCACAACCAGCTCCTTCTGGGGTGGAGTTGCTGTGATCGCGGCGTCCGGGAGCGCGGCCTGCGCGAACGTGGTCGGGAAGAAGTACTCTCACTCGATCAATCCTACAGTCAACGTGGTCGTGCAGATGGCGGTCGGCGCTATTCTTCTGACGGCGGCGGGACTCGCCCTGGAGCGCGGGGTCCCCCTGAGGTTTGACCAAACATCCGTCTTCGCGGTCCTCTACCTTGCCGTGGCCGGATCCGCGTTCGGGTTCGTCGCCCTGTACTGGCTGTTCACCCGCATGGAGGTCACGAGGATCTCGCTCTTCACGTTCATCACACCGATCGTTGCAGTCCTCTTGGGATGGCTGATGCTCGGTGAGCGGGTGGATTTGAGCGTCGCCGTGGGCGGGTCTCTGATCTTGATGGGCGTGGTGTTGGTGAACCACGCACCCAAGACAGGGTGACCGACTTAGCTAGCTCAACGGTCTGCGAAGACCCGAATCTTCCAGGAAGATCCACGATTTCGCGGCTATCGTAGCAACATGATGAGCGCGATCGCGATTGCCACCGCACACCCAACCGTTGCCGCAAGGACCCCGCCCCGAGCGAGACCCCGCTCCCGGAATAGAATGAAGACCGCAACCAGCAGAACCAAGGCAACTAGGAACGTAGCCAAAGCGTTTCCAAACGCCGTGAGCACCAACAGCAGGACCACAACGACAACTGCGAACCTGTCCGACAAGGACTGGCTGCTCATCAGGTCTCAGCTTCCTCACCCAAGCGACCGGAAAGCCCCGCTTAAGACTTTTCACGTGCTGTGTTCTCGTACCATCGCCTGACTTCAGGGTCCGACAGCAGCTGCCTAAGACGGGATTTGAGCGCGGAGGCTCTATGCCAGCTCATGCGGGAGTTCGTTGTCTGATTCAAAAAGGGTGGCCGACGTTCCGAACCCGAATCGTGGTGGGCCGGGATAGGTTTAGACTCGCGTTTAGAACTCTCAACCAAGCAGACT
>CAZUTN010000149.1:0-3219 GCA_964623365.1 uncultured Candidatus Bathyarchaeia archaeon | reverse complement strand
TCGCTGCTTTGGGCGTAGTTCAGGGCTGTAGCGGTCGTGGCGACGGTTGTGAACATCCCTGCTTCTGAGCAGACGTCTACTGCGTTGAGGGTCTTCTGGAAGGCGCCGTCAAGGCCCCGGAATCGATCGTGGGATGCCGGCTCCACAGAGTCCAGGCTCAGCTCCACCGATTTGACGCCGGATCGTTTGAGAGACTCAACAACGCTTCTGTCCATCAAGACCCCGTTTGAGTCGATCGAGATCGCCATCTCGTGCTTCCGGATTCGCTCAATGAGGCTGCCAAGGTTGGGATTGGTCAAAGGTTCTCCGCCTGAGAGGACAACCATCGACACTCCCGCTCGCGCGATCTGATCAACAATATCCAGCTGTTGGTCAAGGGATAGCTCGTCCGACGTTGGTTGGCTCGCCTTCTGATAGCAGTGCATGCATCGGAGGTTGCATCCGTAGGAGAGGCTCCAGACGACGCTGACGGGGGCTTTGAATGTCTGCGGAATTCCGACGCCGTAGTCAGAAACGCTCTTGAGGAAGTTCCAAAGCGCTCGCCGTCCCGCCCCTTCCTGAATCATATTCTCAACTTGGATAGGATCGAATCCGCATAGGCGTCCAAGCCAATTCAAGATCCTGTAGGTTGGAGAGCCGGGAACGATCCTTGGAGTATCCTCCAGCGAGTCTGCCGCCGGCGTGATCGTCTTAAGCAGCAGCGAGGCAATGCGATCCCTTACGTGGTCGATCGGCCCAGGCGAGAGATTGTGGCGCGACCTTCTCATCGGAGAGCACGGCCTTTCTGAAAGGCCCAGAGTTTCCTACTTAACATCTCTCATGGCATGCCTTCTGCCGGGATGTACGCTTCCAAAGCTGGCCTCGACTGGTTCGCGGTAGACTTCTATCACAACAACACATTCATCGTGGCCGCTGCTCTAGCACTTCTCTTCGTTAACCCGATTCCTAGAAGAAGCCACCTTTTCGAGGCGTTGTTGGCTCTCGGAGGGGGCATTCGCGTGTATCAGAGGGGAAGAAGAAGCTGTCGTGATATTGTCCGCTGACTTCATGCTCGCCTGTGACCTTTGAGACGCTCCTGACCCGAGACGTTGCCTCTTTCATGATATCCGCGAGACTCCCAGTATCCATCACGGTATTCTTTCATGAATTCGATCTTGGTGATCCACTTGGCGCTCTTCCAAGCGTAGAGGTGGGGAACGAAAGGCCGCGCCGGAAAGCCTTGCTCAACTGGAATGGGATTGTCATTCATCTTCAGGGCGATCAAGGAATCGTCAGCCATTGCATCTTCTAGCGGCACAGGTGTCGTGTACCCGTCTGCGCAGTGAAACATCACCCATCTAGCCTCTGACCTAGCCCCGGCGAGTTTCGCTAGCTCATGGAAAGCCACGCCCTCCCAGACTACGTCCTTGATCGACCATGCGGTCACGCAATGGAAATCTCTGGTCAATCTCACTTGGGGCAAGCGCCGCAATTCTTCGAAAGAAAGGTTGAGTTCCCTTTCAACGAGTCCGGCGACCGACAGGCGCCAAGTCTCAAGCTTGATCTCTGGCGCTCCTAGAGCCGAGTATAATGCCCAACGCTTCGCGTAGAACTGACCTGGAGCAGTCGGAACGTGGGCGGCCATGAATCTCTCCAACCTTTTCTGATCTGGTCTTCCTTTTCTGTGGTGAGGGCTACAGTCCGCAGACTGGGCAATCCAGTTCTCCCCAGTCTCTGGGACACGCGTGACTGCGCTCTGGACAACATATGCATGCTTCCGGAGTATTGCTGCAGCGGCTCGTTACAGCAGACCTCCCACTTCAGGCGCTTCGAAAGACGCAGATCAGCGTAGAAAGAGGTTTCGGCTCTCAACCTCAATGCAGCTTGCCCCGGGTCTTCACGAGCGCAGATGTTTTCACGAGGGAAGTTCAATAGAGTAGGACTCTGTCGGAGCTCCTCAAGATGAAAGCCATTCCGCAATTGATCGCAGAAGGCGATATCCTGCCTGAATCTTGGGAGAGGAGTCTTCTCCTACTTCGTGAGCATGGGATGAAGTCGCGCAAAGAGTCGTATACGAACAAGAGCGGCGTCGACGAGATCCTCGAAGCGTCCATGAAGATAATCGTGAACGAGCCGTTGAAAGAGCCTAGGATACATTTGGGTTGCGAGGGTCTCATGAGTCTTGAAGAATATGTCGACGAGGTGCTTCACGGGACGAAGGATAGCTGGATCGGGCGCGGATGGGACTACACCTATCACCAACGCCTGTTCGAATACGAGCAGACAGGACACAATATCAATCAGATCAATCAAATCATTGAGAAGTTGAGGCCCACTTCGTTCTCCAACAGGGCTCAGGCCATCACATGGATGCCCTGGAAAGACTACGGGGTCGCG
The DNA here is from genome assembly GCA_964623365.1 of uncultured Candidatus Bathyarchaeia archaeon. Taxonomy (GTDB): domain Archaea; phylum Thermoproteota; class Bathyarchaeia; order 40CM-2-53-6; family 40CM-2-53-6; genus CAVPLU01. Next base: position 843 of record CAZUTN010000149.1, on the reverse strand, counting down.
GGCCCTCCATGCCTTCAAAGAATCTGGTGCAAGATCATCGACGATGAATGGCTCGAGATGCACACAAGTTGGAGAAGCAGGGACGCCTACAACGCCTCGTTCATGAACATGTATGCTATGACCCTGCTTCAGAAAATGATCGCTGACAAGATCGAAGTGAAAGTTGGCAGATACGTAGACGACAGCGACAGCTACCATGTCTACGACAGGAACTTCCAGAGCCTTGAGCGGTTTGCGACAGCTGTGGAGGCCTCAAAGAAAAGCGGAAGGCCGATTTGGGTGCCAACTAGCTCGTTGAAGCTCTTTTCCAAGTGATTCGAGCCCTCGGCCGGCTTGACTTCGATGCTGGTAGCCCATCATTTGGCGCGTATTCGACGCGACATGAAGTCACGTCTTCGTGACTTGGAGCAAACCTCCATCCGCTACTTGCTCGCTCCTATCGGACAACCTCCAGGAAGCTACTTCGATCCATTCCGGTAATCTCTACCGCCTTAAGATTCGAATGCATGCCGGCGACGATTCGGATCTGCGAGTTCGGCCTTCCCAACTTCTTGGAGAGCCACTTCACGATTTCTCGGTTCGCCTTCTCCTTGAAGGGAGGGGCGTGAACACGCATCGTAATGCTGCCATCAGGCTCCAGAACAACCTTGGTCTCTTTGGCGTTCGGTACAACGTGAATTGTGATTCGGATGCCATGTTGCGTATCTGCTACTGGTGGAGTCAAGGTATGCATTCTCCAACTGCCGGTTTCACGCTTTAGGATCTGGCGATGTCCCCTAGGCTTGTCTGAGCGGTCTTCATCGAAGTCGCGCCACGGATTTCATCAACTCTTTCACCCGGGTC
>CAZUTN010000148.1:0-3242 GCA_964623365.1 uncultured Candidatus Bathyarchaeia archaeon | reverse complement strand
CAGCGGGCTGCAGGTGCGTCCTACCGATGACTAATGTCTTGCAGTGTCTTCTGGCAGTCTTCTGGAGTTCACGTAGAAGATCGATGAGCAAGTCCATGATCTGGAGGACTTCGCTCCGGAGCCTCATGCGTATTGCAGTCGCAACCTGATCGTTTCGGCTCTTAGCGAGCTGAATATTCCCACCAGCAGACTTTCCGGCTCGTCTAGTCACCGCCTCCTCGATCGCTACGTGCACGTCCTCGGCTTCTCGAGACTTGGGCATTGCTCGTGTCTGTCCAAGCGCGCGCAAGATCTTACGAGCGTGATTCCGAGTGATGATTCCCCTTCTTCGGAGCATCACGATGTGTGCCTGATTGATCTTGACCACGGACTCGAAAAGGTACTTGTCGGATTCGACGCTAGAAACGAATCGTCTAGCATCCGTTCTCGCTGGCCCGAGCCTTGAAGCTCGGTAGAGTGAAGACACAGAACCTCCTCCGGCCTAGATGCTCAGCATGCGACTAAGCGCTTTGCTCCTAATTGGTCGTACAGGTAGATGTGTCTGTGCCTAAATCCGGATCTTACTCTCTCGAACTCGCCGTATTCGGCCCGGTGAGGTCTCACGTCTAGATCCTGCGCCTAGTGACTCGGTTCACGTTTCCTGGTCACTTCAGGAACTACGCGTGGAGCATTTAGCCGCGTCTTGGCTTTCATGTTGTAGGCAACTCTCGTGGGGAGGCTCCAGATCTCAATGAATCCGACCGACCATCCCTGCTGGAACTTCGAGCCAGCCTCGTAGGTTGCTAGATTTGCGTCATACAGCGACATTGGTGACGAGCGTCCTACGACGCTGGCGAGCCCCTTGTACAGCTTCAGGCGGACGGTGCCCGTTACTCGCTCCTGCGTCTTCTCTATAAATGCGTGCAGATCTTCGCGAAGTGGTTCGTACCAAAGTCCGGCGTAGACGAGGAACGACCACTGCTGATCCACCAGCTGCTTGAACGACACCTCGTGCCGCGTCATTACAGCCTTCTCAAGATCGCGGTGAGCCTCCAGCAAGACAGTCGCGGCGGGGCACTCGTATATTTCTCTCGACTTTATTCCCACGAGGCGGTCCTCGAGATGATCTATTCTTCCGACGCTGTGACGTCCTGCAATTGCGTTCAGGTTCTCAATCAGTTTGACCGGGTTCAGAGAACTTCCATTCAGAGCCACCGGTTTGCCTTGGTCAAACTCGAGCTCGACGTACTCCGCCTCGTCAGGAGCCTTCTCTGGCGGAACAGTCCACTCGTAGACTTCCGGGGGTGGCTCGTAGCTGGCGTCCTCAAGAACGCCTGATTCGATGGATCGGCCGAAGAGGTTCTGGTCGATGCTATACGGGCTCTCTAGGTTCACGGGAACTGGAATGTCGTTTCGATTTGCGTACTTGATCTCTTCTGCTCGTGTCATGTTCCACTCTCGAATCGGAGCGATGATCCTTAGGTCGGGCGCCAAGGACTTGATCCCCACATCGAATCTGACCTGATCGTTGCCTTTACCCGTGCATCCATGCGCTACTGCAGTCGCTTTCTCCTTGCGAGCAATCTCAACGAGCTTCGCGACGATCAAGGGCCGCGCCAAGGCGGTGCTAAGCGGATACTTGCCCTCATACAAAGCATTGGCTTTGATCCCTGCGAACACGTAGTCCTCAACGAACTCGCCCCTCACGTCGACGTAGTAATGTTGAACGGCGCCAACCTTGAGCGCTTTCTGCTCGATCGCACGGAGGTCGTCACCTTGGCCTACATCTGCCGTGACCGTAACGACTTCCGCGCCGTACTTCTCCTTGATCCAGGGGATCGCCACTGAAGTGTCGAGGCCCCCCGAGTATGCGAGAACGACTCGTTCCGCCATGTCGTGTTCACCTGTTTGATAATGTATTCGTGACTGAAGCCGCATACGTGTCACGGATTCACTAATAAGTCTTGGGGCAGAGCAAATGATTCCGCACTCTTCCTGGCGTTTTGAGTAAGAATTCTTGATATAGTCCTTCGCGTCAGGTTTGGTTTGATCGCGTTGCCAGAACTGGACGATGTCGACAAGAAGATCCTGAGGCGGCTTCAAGAGGACGCCCGAATCTCTTTCAAGGAGATCGCCAAAGAAGTCGGAATAAGTGAAGCCACGGTTTTCGTCAGGGTCAAGAAGCTTCAGAAGAGCGGGGTCATCAAGGCGTTCAGGGCGATTGTGAATCCCAAGAACGTGGGCAAGAACGTAACCGCATTCGCACTGATTAAGGCGGAGCCAAAGTCTTACCCGAGAATGCTCGCACAGTTGGGGAGCCTTGATGATATCTGCGAGATCCATGATGTGACCGGCGCCTACTACTCCATCGTGAAGATGAGAACAGGCACTTCAGAGCAGCTGGCACAAATCCTTGACAGGGTCGGCGAGATCGAAGGAGTTGCTGGGACCGAAACCGTAATCGTTCTCAGAACTGTCAAGGAAGAGACGTCGATCAAACTCTGATCCCTGGTTCAGGCCGACCTATGCAGGCTTCAAGCCTAGTTTACTGGCCAAGAGAGGACGGGGATCTTCATTGCCGGCAATCTTTATTTCAGGGTCGTTCGGTCAGTGCTCTCGATCCCGCGGTAGCTCAGCCTGGTAGAGCTTCCGAGTCAGGGGAACAACCTGACGGAGACGCTGTAGACCTGTGCCGATGGCACGGGCCGCTCAGCCTATCGGGCGAACAACGGATACCGGAGTGTCGCCTGTTCAAATCAGGCCCGCGGGACCAAACCCCACTAGTCACCTGCTTTGACTTGCTCCGAATCCAAGGCGATCCTCCGTCAATCGGAGCAATCGCGGCAGAGCAGCCCCATTTCAGACAAGTCGCTCCGGGACGTTCCTCGGATCATGTGAGACACACGGTGAAAGACCGAACTTCCGAAGCCGGCGTTCCACTCTTGGGTATCGGATCAACTCCTCAACTTCGAGATCATCCACAAGTCTAGGGTCAATCGTGGAAATCCGATCCTTCAATTCGCGCAAAGCGTCACGAGTTGAGAAGGAGGACATGACTGCCGCGTGACAACTTACCCCAGCTTCGACCAAGTTCTTCAGCGCATCAAGCTGATATGCGAAGCTTTCGCTCTTGGCTCCTGTCAGTCTTGCGAAATCATCTCCACACGCTCCCTTGAGTGAAACTCGGACATGCAAACATCGAAAGCCCGCCAGATCACCGCAGTAGCTTGGGTCTGCACCGAGCAGAATACCGTTGGTTTCGA
>CAZUTN010000147.1:0-3259 GCA_964623365.1 uncultured Candidatus Bathyarchaeia archaeon | reverse complement strand
TGGAACCGCAATGCCTGGTGCGGGCTCCTCTTGGTCAATCTCGCGTCTTATCTCGTTCGCGCGTTCTAACTTTCTGCGCCAACTCACGCCTGGCAGCCTCCAGCTCGTTGTAGAGTTCGTCCGCGGCGGCTTGGTCTTGCTCGTGCTGGATTGCGAGTTCCGTCCGGATCAAATAGCCGACAACGCGCATGGCGAGGAGGCGAAGTTCCGGATCCTCTTGGGCTTTGGCGAATTTGATGGCTTCCTAGAGGCCCGCCCAGCTGAGTTCCTCAAGCTCGTCCCGCTTCTCCCTAGCTGGGAGCCCAGCGATGCCTACAGGCATCTGATAGGTGAGCATGAAACGCTTGACGGCGCGGTCAAAATTGGTGTGTAGCCCACTGCGGGCTACACCGCTGTTTTCTCCCTTGTGGGTCAAGTTAGTGATCACCAAGGCGCGGACATATGCGGAAGGTGAGACACCGATCCGTCTCGCCTCGGCTTCAACGGCCAGATGCGCCAGCTTGGGGAGCCTGAAGTGGAAATGCGGTTCTCCTCTACGCCGATATCCCAACGCCGAACAGATCCATCAATGTCGGTTGTGTCGCAGTCGGAACATAGAGCGGCGTCTTGGGCCGTTCGTAGTTGCGGATCACCAGATTTCGCAGGGACCGGCGCTTGCCACGAATCACTTTCTGGGATGAGATGGATGACTTGAGAACCGTCTGGTCGAAGCCGCGGTAGAGCTTTCGAATGACTGGGTGATCTCCGACCGTGAGGAGCCACAATGTACGCGAGCGTTGCTTGTGTCTCGCGCCGATTCGCCAGGTTCATGGCCGGCTCGACTGGGCCGTCGTCTTCTTCTCGTGGTGGCATCATCTCACCCCCGATCGGTGGATCATCTACTTTCTACTTTCCTACTTACCTACGTAACGCGGGATCCCGATGCCTCAGTTTCGGATCGATCAACACGACCCCGGGAAAACATCAAGCGCTGGGTAATGCTGGACGGCATCGATCTCTCCGACGCTGTCGAGGACATCCCGAAACGACTCAGGCGCATACCACTCGAGAATATCGTCTTTGCCGATCCCGCCCACGATGTTCGGGTCCTCTCGTGCCCTGATACCGTCACGGAGGCGAGCAATCGCATCATCGATCCTCAGGACCTCTCCGTTCTTCAGGAGCACGTAGCCGAAGAGACGGAAGCGTTGTTCGCGGCGTTCCTGGAAGATGCGGTCACGTTTGAAGCTTCGTTCACGGTCATGGCGCTGCTTGCTTGGCGGCTTCTCGGCGGGCCTCGCTCGAGACGATGCTACATTGACGAGGAGTATGAGACTTTTCGGAGGCGGGATCTTCTCCTCCGTCTTTCGAGAATGCCAGCCGCCTCGAGGATTCGCCAAGCTACTGTTTCCCCAAGACCTCACGGTCCGGAAGCATCACGTAGAATTGAGCCGTATTTCTGATCGGAAACAATATTTAGCCTCAGATCGTACACAATCCATGAGAAACGCGTTACTTTGGCTGAGAACATCATGGGCAACGGCCTATCCGTGAAACATGAGGTTTTCCTGACCGAGCAGGACTCATCGCTCCTGCGGAGAATAGCGAAGGGCCGACGTTGCAGTCTCAGTCAATTGCTCCGCGAGGCAGCGATGGAGTGGCTGGCCAGACGCAGCTTCCTCCAAGAAGAAGAAAAGAAAGCGCTCGGACTCTGAAGCCGCTAGGAATGGAGGAATATCGCCGAGCCAGTCGCGCAGAACATGTGCTAGCCAATGTCCAGTCTCACGATGACGCGGTGAATCGCCTCGGCCTCCCCAAATCGGAAAGCGAAGCCTCTCAAGGAACTGGTCGCGGGGATTTACCACTCCTTGCCGCCCTCGATGAAGAATCTCGTGGACGGCGAGATGCCGCAAGAGGAGGTAGCTCGACATGTCGAGAAGGCTAGGCAATTCGTGCAAAGTCTAGGCCATCCGGTTGAGTCAGTGCGCATTCCACGAGTCAGGGTATTTGTGCTCTCGCGTGGTGACTGGCGAGATATCCACCGGTCACTGACCAAGACCAAGATCATCAACCCTCAGCTAGGTCAGCTTCTGGAGTACGGTCGCACGTGGTCGACGAGAAAGGCCCCTGCCATGACGATCGGACCTGACCGCGGGACTGGAGAGTACACGGTCTTCGTAGAGAAGGACGCGTTGTCTTTTCTCATGCATGAGCTTCTACACGTCTTCGAGGACTGTATGCGACTACGACCCGGTGCACTTGCGCGGCGCTACCACTGAACCCATCAATGTGACAGCAAAGCCTTAGGCATCACAACCTGACCCGGGCTCTGCAGATCTGGGGCAAGCGTAATAGGTTGCCCACCTCCAACTCCGATAGATCCCCTTGTTCATCAGTGATGCTGAACAGATCGAGTACACAAGACTGCTCGACAGCCTAGCGAGGTTCTACAATTCGGAAATCACAGCCCACGTTGGCTACGAACTAACGTTTACTGTGGGTATCGTCGCGGCCATACTGGCGATCACTTCTATGGTTGTCGAACTCTGGAGGGAGGCTCTACTTGCGATGCTCATCATTGACTTCGTTTGCATTGTGGTCTTCATTCTGTTAGGTCGCTGGCCCTGCCTCAAGTATCTGTTCGGTAGGGTCCATTACTATGATGAGCTGTCTCAGTCGACGTTTGAGCATATGGGACTGAAGACACTCTACATTCCGCACTCGAAAAGCCATAGGTGGCGAGCACATGAATACCAGCTAGGACTCAGGGAAAGGGCCCTGACAAGGGAAGATGGAATCGAAGGCGCGATCATTGCACTCTTCCTAGCGCGTCTCTACGTGTCGAAGTGCAACAGACCCAAGAAGATCGGAGACAGAACTGATCCGAGTACAATCAAACAGAAATTGGAGCGGGTCTTCGGCGTGGGGGATATTGTGCGCCCGGATGACAACCGCTACGTGAGACCCGTCATGCTGGGAGAGTGGTTCGCACGCACGTTCGGATGGATGTTTGTTGACGTGCTCCTCTTGGCTTGCCGACAAGAGAAGGACTGGATTGGCAAGGAAAGGGCTGCCCTATTGTTCCCCGACTGCTGAACAGCGGTCACAGCCGTGGCCTAGAACGTTCGGTTCTGTTGACTTGGCTGGGTGGCGCATCCCATTTTCGGTTCTCGCAACTTGAGACGGGGGTTGGATTTGAACGGCAACTTCTGGGGGGGAAGGTCAAGTTTGAGCGTCTTTATCGCGCTTGACCCATTTGTACTGTCGCTCTATGACGCAA
>CAZUTN010000146.1:0-3281 GCA_964623365.1 uncultured Candidatus Bathyarchaeia archaeon | reverse complement strand
ATCCAAGGACTCTGTCTTTAGCAGAGCAAGAGTTGCTACAGGAGGGCTTCACTCAGCAAGAGCTAAGGCGGCTCTGCGACATACACCTCCAAGTATTGTCAGCAAAGATCGAAGGAAACACGGTGACCGACAGTTCTCATCCGATCACAATCCTCCAGCAAGAGCATCAGGTCATCTTGGGGTACCTCGACAAGCTCCAGAAGATCGGACAAGATGCGGCAAGTAGTCCAAGACTGGATCGTAGCAAGATGGATGAGCTTGGTACGATCTCGCAGATGCTGGCGGAGGCCGAAAGCCACCACAAGCGAGAAGAAGACGTCCTCTTTCCACGCCTGGAGCAGCAGGGAATCACAGGCCCGCCGTCCGTGATGCGGATGGAACATGAAGAACTGAGAGGAAGAAAGAAAGCTCTGAGGAACCTTCTAACGGCAGCTCCGACACTTCCACCTGAAGATTTCGCCCGCCAGCTGAGAGAACTGGCTGACTTCATAGTACTCACCCTACGAAGCCACATCCACAAGGAGGACAACATACTCTACCCTACGGCGTTGCGAGCGGTCCCTGAGGGTGAGTGGTCCTCTGTCAAGAGAGGGTTCGACCAGATAGGCTACTGCAAGTTCACACCTCACCATCCTTCCGGGCAGGCAGCGACTAGTAGCGCATCTCGAGGCTAGCCCTTATGCCAATAGATCCGGAGTTCCAGATGAATCGCAAAGTAACAGCGGAGCACAGCGGTCACAACGTCTGGGGCGACACGCAACCTCCCGAGAAGTTGGGAATACACGGAACCATGGTCGCAGTCGGCCACGATGTCTGCGACGGAGACGAGATCTGCGTCAGCGTCTGCCCCGTGAACGTGTTCGAAATGATCGACAGTCCCCACCCAACATCCGCGAAGAAACCTGACCCGGTCAGAGAAAACGACTGCATCCAGTGTATGGCCTGCGAGATAGAGTGCCCCGTCCAAGCTATCAAGATCATTCCTCCAACATGAACGAGGACGAAATCCATGAACAAGAAACCGACTGATGTTCTGGAGGAAGAACATCGCGTCATCCAAAGAGTCGTGGGCATAGCTGCGGCGGTCGCTGAACAACTTGAAGCGAACCAGCCAGTTGAGGCAGAGACATTGAGCGGCGTCGTGGAGTTCATGCGCACCTTCGCCGACAGATGCCACCACGGAAAAGAGGAAAGTCACCTGTTTCCGCTCCTCGAGGCGAAAGGTGTACCGGTTCGCGGATGCCCTATGGGGGTACTCGTGGCTGAGCATCAGAGAGGAAGGACGATAGTGGCAGCGCTTGCCACCGCCACAGAAACCTACGTGAAGGGCAACCTTTCAGCGAGGACTCATCTGCTGGAAAACCTGCGGGGAATAAGAGACCTCTATCCCAACCACATATGGAAAGAGGACTACCTCCTCTTTCCTATGACCAACAAGATACTCACCGCCAAAGAACAAGAAGAACTTCAAGAGAAGTTCGAGGCTGTGGAGAAGGAAGTGGGGCTGGATACTCATCATCAGTTCGAAGTGATGGTCGAGAATCTGGAGAAGAAGACACAGATCCCATAAGAGCATGCAGGAACGCACCAGTGTCTGGAAGGAGCTGAGATCACAGTCTTGCATATGGAAACCTGAAAGCCTGTCCTTGAACCATGGTTCGGTATTGCTGCGAGTTCGACACTTCGATTGAGGCTCTTCATCATCTACGGAGACGCCTTCGGCGAGAGAGTCATAGGAAACATGGTGAACTTGCCGGATTTCTGCCGAGCGTGCGAGCTGGCCTGCTGTGATCGGGCAGTTCCTACTGACATTTCGAGAAGTCCTGGAGGCAGCGCTGATCACTGCCATAATGCTAGCTTACGTTGCAAGGACAGGTCGAGAACGTTTAGCAAGATATGTCTGGCTTGGGGTTGCAGTCGCGATAGTGGCCAGTCTGATTCTAGGAGTATTCGTTTGGCTTGCGTATGGACTACTTTCAGAACCCATTAGAGTCCTGTTCGAGGGATCAACAGCCATTCTAGCTGTCACAGTCCTGACTTCGATGATATTCTGGCTGGCGAGAAAGGGGAAGCGGATACGAGGTGAGGTTGAGAGGCGCGTTGAATCGATAACAACGAGAGGCGCTCGTCTCGCTCTAGGATCTTTCTCATTTGTGATTGTATTCCGTGAGGGGCTTGAGACCGTCCTCTTCCTTACACCCTTAGTAGCGAGCGATCCTCAGGGAACTCTGGTTGGAGCAGTCTTCGGGTCGGTTGCTTCGATCGTCTTCTCTTATGGGATATTCGTGGTTGGTATGAAGATCGATCTGCGAAGGTTCTTCTACTTCACCAGCATTCTCCTTGTCCTGCTTGCCGGGGGCTTGATTGGGTACGGCGTGCATGAACTCATCGAGTACGCTGAGTTCGTCTCTATCGATCTAGGCTGGTTCAGCGACTACGCATACAAGCTTGATTTGCCGAGCGGTAGTCTACTCCACCACAAGGGCCTAGCGGGGTCAGTTCTCGCCATTATGTTCGGTTACAGCGCGAACGCGGAGTGGGGCAGGATACTGGCCCATCTCACATACCTCGCACTTGTTCTACCGTTCGTCATCAGATCCTACAGGAAGAACTGACTTCGTCTGATTCACCAAACCACAACACTGCACAAATTCGGTCTCACAGACACGGGTCTTGTTGGATTGTGGTTCGACCTCAAATTCTCATGTGCGCGCATACTATCATCAACACGTTATCCAAGCCAGGTGCCTTTTCCAGTCGCAGCGGACATGCGAGGTTGTGAATGTAAGTCAACAAGAAGATAGACCTGTGTGCAACAGTGGACAGAACCATCGATTTGCTGAGCCATCGCTGAGAGAGGATCAGAGACTTGCATACGTCTTTGACGCTTCGACACGAAGCCCTACGACGGCGTGGCCTGCTTCTTGTCTGGATAGGCCAAGTATGGAATGGTCTTGAGGCGGCTGTTGCTCTTTGGTCGGCTTTCCTGGCGGGCAGTGTGGCTCTGCTGGCTTATGGCCTTGACAGTGTGATCGAGATCTTCGCGGGATTTGTTCTCATATGGCGGCTAGGTAGAGAATGGGGGCATCGTGAAGAACAAGCGGCCGAGAGAAGGGCGTTGAAGCTTGTTGGGCTCACCTTCTTTCTGCTGGCCGCTTATGTGTTGTTTCAGGCTTCTGCGACGCTGCTCGGGTGGCTTGCTGAGCCGAAAGAAAGCCTTGTGGGAATCTTGTTGGTGGTCGCTAGCGCGGCCGTGATGACTTGTCTATACTGGGCAAAGT
>CAZUTN010000145.1:0-3325 GCA_964623365.1 uncultured Candidatus Bathyarchaeia archaeon | reverse complement strand
CGGGCATAGCCTTGGAGGACTCATTGCCCCGTACTACGCCGAGAAACATCCAAGTGAGCTTGCCGGTTTAGTCGCGAGTGCGCCTGCCTTGGCGGAAAAGATGAAAGTGTCGCAGGCAAAGGTGTTGATGGCCAAGATGCTCTCGGGTATTGTTCCGGCCTTCTCGACGAGCACAGGCTTAGACCCGAATCTCCTCTCGCACGATCGAGAAGTTGTACGAAGATATGTGGAAGATCCGCTGGTTCATGGCGTTGTTACGGCAAGATGGTTCACTGAGTATCGCCGAGCGCAGGATGAAACCATGCGAGCGGCAGACAAGCTCATGCTGCCTTGCCTGATACTACAAGGCGGTGCTGACGGAATCGTTGACGCTTCCATGACGACCGATTTCTTCAAGAGAATCGGTTCGTCTGATAAGACGCTGAAGGTCTACGAAGGCTTCTATCATGAGGTGCTGAACGAACCGGGCAAGGAAAGCGTCCTCGGGGACATAGACACTTGGCTGTCAGCCAGAACCTAGAACGGCCTAACCGTGAGCAGAATGCACATTGCATATGGTGGCTCTGGGTTGCCAGGACTGTTGGACTTGGAAGGTATCGTTGAATAGACAGCGCGCACTGACGAGGCGCTCTGCGGTAGTCTATGCGTGAAGGAAGCTTACTTCGGAAGCCCTGAATTGGGCGAATACACTCCTCCCGATCGCAAGGTTGAGTTCGTCCACCAAGCTCGAACTCATCTCCAGATTCAGAGGAAATCCAACATCAATTGATACCAAGGCCACAGATCCGGTCTTTCGCATACCGGTTATGGAACCTTCAAGAACATTGCATTGACAGTGGCGCCAGCCCGGTCTGCAAATGTCCCTTTCAAGTGAGAGAGATATCGCCTCGGGTCTCACGACCACAACGACGGATTCGCCGACCGCTAGGTTGCTGCCTACTCCGCGCATACTCTGTCCGTCCACCTTGGCAACTGCAAAACCATCCTCCATCGAGGTCAGCTCCCCGCGCAAAATATTGAAGCCCATGAAATCTGCAACAAATGTGGAACTGGGAGTCTCAAGAACTTGATTCCATGGGCCGGCCTGTTCGATGCGGCCGTTGTTCATGATTGCTACTTGACCGCTCATCAGCTGGGCCTCTGCCAAATCGTGTGTCACGTAGACGGATGCTAGGTTGAGTGTGTGACTAACTTCGTCGAGGTTTTTCCGCAGCTCTCCTAGTAGCTTTGTCCTTGAGGCTCTGTCAACGGTGGAGAACGGCTCGTCGAGCAGTAGAACCCTTGGATGCATGACCAGAGCCCTAGCCAGCGCCACTTTCTGTTTTTCTCCACCGCTCAGACTCGTAGTGTCACGGCCAGCCAGATGTGAAATGCCGAGCCAGTCCATCATTTCTTTCACCTGCGACGCGGCGTCAACATCCGAGTTTCCTTGGCCGAACGCAATGTTCTGATCGACCGTCAGGTGGGGGAAGAGCAGACAGTCCTGGGGCACATAGCCCACCTGCCTCTTCTCAGGAGGTAGATGCGTGACATCGACGCCGTTGAACTCTACCTTGCCAGATTCGATTTGGCGAATCCCTGCGACGCACTCCAAGAGTGTGGTTTTTCCTGAACCGTTCGGGCCTACGAGCGCGAGGCACTCGCCGTCAGGAACGTCGAAGCTGATCTTCCTCAACGCGAAGCTCCCGAGTTGGACAAGAAGATTCGACACTCTTAGGATGGAATGCCACCCCTGTATGCAATCTTTCGAGAAATCAGCAGAACCGACACAGTGAGTCCCAGCAGTATCAGGATTATTGCCATAGCGTTCTCAAGGTTTGCCACTGACAGATTAAGAAACATGGCAATTGGCAGCGTCTCCGTTTTGAATCTTGTCGCGCCCGCCAGCGTGACTGTGGCTCCGAACTCGCCCATTGCTCTAGCCCACGCAAGTACGGCAGCTCCGAAGACTCCGTCCTTTGCTAGAGGCAGGGTAACTCGAATGAAGCAGTCCACCTCGCCATGTCCGAGAGTCCGAGCGACTTTCTCGTATCGGGGATCGATGCCGTCAAAGACAGGTTTCATCAACCTCACAGCGAGGACGCTGATCACGCTGAACTGTGCTAGAACTATTCCCGGTGTTTCGAAGACGAATTTGATGATTGAATTGTCGATGAAAACGCCCGGAGGAGTATTCGTGAAGAAGATGAGCAGCGCTGTGCCTAACGCTACTGGCGGCAATGCGATCGGGATGTTGATTAGCGCATCCACCAAGTCTCTTCCGGGAAATCTTGCTCTTGACAGAGCGTAAGCTGCAGGGATGCTCACAATCAAAGCGAGCAATGTAGCCACGGTTGCGGTGATGAGTGTGAGGGCGATGGCAAACTGCACCTCATCAGACAAGAATGCTGAGGCCAACGTTGAAGGATCTGAAAACATGGATCCCGCGAATATCACGACCAATATGAACAATGCAAGGAACGCCAAGCAAACGCCTGACATCAATCCGAATGTGCCTATGTCTTTGAGACGCGTCAAACAAGACCCTCCAAAGTCTCGATCTCTGCATCCGGCGCGTGCATCTTTGCATCCTGCTCAGTCGAGAAGTATCCGTACTTCGCCCAGACCACCTGCGCGTCTTTTGACGCGAGGAAGTCAAGGAAGGCTTCGGCTGAAGATCTATCCTCAGCGAATGCAGTGACAGCTCCGGCCAAGTAGGAGATCCTTGGTATCTTGCTTGGAGCTATCCAAACTACCTCTGCCTTGTCAGGAGTCCACGCTTGGAAGACATGCCAGCCTATGATTGCATCAACCGCTCCAGCTGGTATCAGGGCCGCGGTTGCGTCACAGCTCTGAGCGTAGACAACGATGTTTCTGCTGACGTTCTCCCACAGACCGCTTCTTTCCAGCAACTCCTTCGCGTAGAGACCTACGCAGACCGATTTCGGATCTCCGATGCCTACGCGTATTCCAGGTCGAGCCAAGTCTTCGAGGGACGTGATGTTTCTGGGATTGCCCTTCTGCACGACAATTGCAGGAACAAGGTAAGCAAAGATCCTCACGTGCCCACTGGTGATATTCACCACGCCCAACTTGACTGCCTGCAAGAGATACTCGGGCGACCCCGGAATGAAGAGATCACCCGTCTTGGAAATCTTCATCGCTGAGAGCACACTGCCGGAGCCGCCAAGCCGAAGTTCCACCTTTATCCTGTGCTTTGCCTCGAACATCCGAGCGGCCTCCTCTAGGACCGGCGCGCTTGCGGCGCCTGCAAAAACGATTACCTTCTCATGGCTCGTCGAGAAATGCGGACTGGTTCTGACTACGACGAATGCGCTCACAATCA
>CAZUTN010000144.1:0-3325 GCA_964623365.1 uncultured Candidatus Bathyarchaeia archaeon | reverse complement strand
AGACCCATCATGTCCAAGGTCGGCGAGCATGCATGGAATTTGACTCCGGATTCTTTCGCTGTCTTGATCAGTTCCCTGATGGTGGGCATCTTGATCTTTCCCATCTTCTTCTTCATCATCGACGTCAACATGCTGGTCATTCCGGGCAGCATTCCGAGGATATTGGGCATCGGCAACGCTGGGTTGCCGACCGGCGAGATCTTCAGTGAGTCAACAGTCTTCTTCGATATGATGTTGACACCCCAGAATGTGAAGTACAAGTGCACCTCCATGCCCATGGCGGCGCCCGTGGTGGCGAGCATCAAGGGCGGGTATGCCATGTCCAGACTGCCTTTCGAACATATGATAACCAGTTTGTTCCGTTTCCCACCCGGGTTTTGGTCTTTTTTCGAAGTTGACATTTCTTCCTCATCTCCTACGAACGGCTCGTCCCTGACACCAACCGAACCAGCTTGGAATCCTCACTGGCTCGATGGATCAAGACCTCTCGCATGATGTCGCAAGCTTTGTTGATGCGCTTGTCAGCGACTCGATAGAATACGGCGTTGCCGACCCGTCTTTCAACAACCATCTTATGGTGGCGCATCAACGCCAGGTGCTGCGACACGTTCGCCTGTCTCAGCCCCGTTGCCGCGCACAACTCGCCGACGGTCTTCTCACCGTCTCGCAGCTCGTGCAGGATCTCAAGACGCTTCGGATGAGACAGAGTCTTACATATTTCCGACTGCAACCTGAGAACTTGTTTCTCTGCTGGTGCCAGCACGGCTCTTTCGCCGAATATTCGAAAGTACGAATATGCTTATATGAATGCCGCCCATACTCTCCATGCCACGATATAGGTCGCAAACATACGTGCGTGCTGGTAGGGCGATTTTGGGAGTGTGCGTGGGGGCGCTGCTGGTGTGCGGGAGTTGTCTGTTTTCTGAGATGGGAAACGTTAATACTTTCTCAAGTGGGAACTAGCGGCGGTGCCGCCGACACATGCCTGTCGAGGTTCATGAAGAGGAGATACCGTTCTTCGCAGAGGTAATTGCTGGGGGACGTATAACCATCCCTGAAGAGATCAGGAAGATCTTTGAAGTTCGAGACGGCGACCACGTCTTCTGCCGAATCAGAGTCGTTCGGAGACAGGGCGCTGCGGTCAATTCCAAGCAAGCGAAAGCCGCGTGATCAGTGCCTCAGGCGGTCTTGCCGTCGAGATTTTCAGCATATCGTGGAGATGTCGGATTCTAGGGGTTTCCCTCCGCTTCGTACGCTGACCACAGCAGCGATTGCTGCAAGTAGAATCACCACGAGCACTACCCCAGCCATGATCATTGGGACAGTCTCGATGTAGAAGGCGGCGATCGTGACATGCCCCATCGCAGCCTCTGGTGTGGAGTACATTGAACTCTTAGCCATTTCGAGGTGGCTGAGCGCCTCTGCTCTGAATGGGAGCAGGGCGCCGTACCATTCTGCTTCCGCTCGTAGTCTAGCGATCCGTGTGGCGATGCTTGACAGGTCGACGAGTTCAAATCCCCACTCTGCGAACCTTGGAAAGAGATCGACCTCAGCGGCTAGGCTCAATTGGTACACGGCGACGTTGGTAGATCTCAATCCGTCCTTGAGCTCGTGTAGTCCGCGGAAGAATCTCGAGTACAGTGAGAGGCCTCCGTACTGGTCTCCAAGCGCTTTGAAGACGTGGTAGCTTGCCGCGTAGTAGTGGAACAGTGAAGTGATCACCCCTCCGATGCGCCAGTCTTGGATGATGCCGTAGTCCCCGTTGAGCTCACTTGCGGCGGCCTCAAGGTCCGCGTCCGTGGAAGCAACATCATAGCCTAGCGGTTTTCCCATCTGGACTGCGATGTAGTTGGCTAGGCCTTCGTGAACCCATAGCAGGTCAGTGGCGATTCCCGTGCGCGCCTCGTACTGGTGAGCCAGCTCGTGAATTGCGATGGTCTCCATCATGCCAGGCAGCGCGCGGAAGTAGAAGAGGTTCAGGTATATCGCGCCGGTCTGCAAACTGGACGCTTCTATGGGCGTGTAGCCGCCGATACTCAGCTCTGGAAGGGTTAGCGGAGTGAAGAATCTCATCAAGATTCGGTTCACCGTATTATTGAAGAGGTCATCCATCAGCGGGATCGCTTCTCCGTACAGTTCGACCATTCTGGTGCCTAGATCCAGATACCGGCTCGGCACTTTTGCGTCTACGCTTCCTTCTCGGATGTGGATTGTCTGCTTCGGCCAAGCTACCGTGAACGTGACGGCAATTCTCGATTGCGAGCCGGGGTTGAAGAAGAGCTCGAGTCTCGAACCGAGTTGATCAACCGACGTTGGAGCTGGTTGGACCTCATTAAGGCTTGTCACGCCATCCGGAAGTATCAGCCTAGCTCCAATTCTCGCGGATGGGGGAACCCCGATCTGTGGGGAGAAGAAGAAACCGTTCGGCTCCACAATCATGGCGCCTTGGGTCATGTTGAAACGTAACCGCATGGAGAATGGTTCGTTGCCGGAAACGTAGGAGAAGGTCAGGTTATCATAGAATGGGTGGGCAGGACCGCCTACTAGGTAGGGCATGCGTGTCATCGAAGTGATTCTTCCTTTCAGCTCCATCACAGCGGTCTGAGTGAAGTTTCTCGGGATCGCAACCCACGAGGTGCCTGAGCCCGCGAAGCCGCTGTTGTAGAGTATTTCGACAGTGGTGAAGCCATCGCGGTCAAAGGTCATGTCGTAGGCGTACGCCTCGCGAGGTTGTTGAGCCAGTGCCTGAGCAGAGGCGGCCAGAGACAGACATATCACAATGATTACGAACAGCCCCGTTCGTTTCTTCGCGATTGTCATCATTCAGGATCAGGCAACCGATCGATTCTAGAATCTTGCTCGTGTCCTTGAACCGACCTTCGGTTCCAGGCGAGCTTGGATATGAACCTATGGGGATGAGACGTTCGTCAATTGTGACAAGACATCAAGCATCGGCACGCAGGAGTATCGAAAAGAAAATGGGGAAACTTTCACTATCGCGAAGTAACTGTTCCAAGTGGCTTGTCTCTTGAAAGCATTCGCTCAGGAGTCATTGCGTCTTTGCACGGTCCAAACTTATAGTGTGCTGATGCTTGTCACTGTTTGAAGGTAAGGAGAATTCATGGCGCAAAGGTCTGGCTTCGGAGTCGTCATAGTGCTAGTCGTCTTGCTGATTGGTCTCCTTTTCGTGATTCCGATGTTTGGGATGATCATGTGGAGCCCAACTATGATGGGAGGAGGAATGATGGGCGGATGGGGCTGCCCCATTGGACTTGGTTGGGGTCAACCAACTGGAATCGGCTGGGGATTCATGTTCGCAGGCATG
>CAZUTN010000143.1:0-3327 GCA_964623365.1 uncultured Candidatus Bathyarchaeia archaeon | reverse complement strand
TCAACGGTGTTTTTTGTTAGCACCCCTGAGCGGGCGACTCGGTGGCGTCGGGGCTCAGAGTTGAGGTGGCTGTGTCAATAGCTCTCGGGCGGGTCAGCGCTTCATTGAAAACACATCATTTCAGCTGAGCGTTGATTGAGCCTGACATGTGTAAGCCGGCTTATTCTCCCGCAAGACCCTAGACGACCGCAGGACAAGGAAGTTTGTCAACTCTGAAGAGACTCGTCGTCCTAACGCTCTGCATCTTGACCGTGGCTGCTGGGTTGGGCAACGCGGTTGCCGCGCCGTCCTTCAGCGGAGCAAGCGGCAGGCAGGCTGTGTTACTTCTTCCGTTGGAGGATTGGAGGCCAACATGGAATTTCGAAGGTTACGTGTCTGCGCTTGAGCGTGCGGGTTACCAGGTGGACGTTCTGTACAACGGGAACGTCTCGATCTCGTTCCTGAAGACGGAACTCGCAAAGTACGACGTCATTATTCTGCGGACGGACTCCTTCGAGCGTCAAGGAATGAACTACTACTGTTCCGGCGAGCCGGTCAATTGGCATTCCCGTTCCACATTTGCCGCAGAGATTTCCGCGCGGGAGGTTAGCGTAGGCGTCTGCGTCGGCTTCAGCTTGCTCTTCCTGCAACACAACTACCCAGCGGGTAGTCTTCGACCCGGCCTAGTTGTGGTTGTGGCAGGTGGTTCTGCGGAACTGGCGTCAGCATTTGTTACGGCCGGCTCTTCGGCGTTCATCGGCTACTATGACATCTACAGCCTGGGATGGGGCCGCCTAGATGCGATTACCACAAGAATCTTGAAGTACCTGTCACAGGGATTGACGGTGAAGGACGCGGTGCTTGAACTCTACAGATATCTAAACAAGGGACACGGCCACACGGCGACCATGCCTTCAGTGTACTGGATTGGCAACGCAGACTTCAAGATCTAGCATCCTCCTACACAAACCCTCCTGTCGACGGCAATGCTTGAACGCATTTCCCGATTCATCTAGCTCACAACCATCTGCACCCCCGCCACGCTGAACATCACCGGAGCATCTATCCACGGACGGGAAATTGGAGTGAATATGACGACGAGAACGAACCAGACAGCGACCACAGCAAGGACCGTGAAGACATCACGCAGAACACCCAAACCCCGTCCGCACTTCCGAAAGGAAAATGCAGCCAAACGGGCCATGCTCCGCGCCCGCGTGACTAACTTTATTTGTATCCTCTGTATTACATATTATACGGGTTGGTCCCTAGTATGCAGAGGCTTGCTGAGAGAGAAGCCGTAGTTCCTATCCGCCTCTCTCCCGACGAAATCGACAGCTTGGATGCGGCCGTCGTCAAGCTCAGAGCCAAATCGAGGAGCGCACTCATAAGAGACGCGATCCAAAAATACATCCGCGACATGGGCGGTATCAAAGTCATCGAGATACGGAATGATGTGACCCAAAAGGATGCGATGAGGGAAATCGTCGCCTACCTCAAGAAGCATAAAGAAGCCGATACATTCGACATAGCCAACGACCTCAGACTCGACTTAAACCTCACCGTCAACTCCCTCAACCAACTGTGGGAAGAGGGAAGAGTCGCTTGATCGGCAAGGACGTCGGCGACAGACTCGTCGCCGAACAGATTGTGTGCGAATGCCGAAAACTGAAAGGCCCCGTACTCGTCCACAAGGGCGCACACAGAGCACAACGATACACCCTCTACGGACGACCAGCTGAAGCGGTGATCAGCAAAACATGGAGACTCACAGATTATTCAAATGAAAGAGAAAAATGAAAGCGGAGACCGACCCTTTCCATTTGATCTAGGGAAATCGAGGACGGATAGAGAGGATATCGGACGCAAGGGCGAACCCGCACGAAGGCAGGGTTTAGCAATCCCGAATCCCGGAAGGGAGGGGATGGCTGCTCCGAAAGGACGGCTCACCTTGCTTTCACCATTTTGCTTGGGTACAGGTAGCTTCGTCGGCTCACCCTTCATGAGGGCTTGGGAGTGGTAAACCAAAGTAAGACCAAGATATACCGCTCGGACGGGAGACATTCAATATACTTGCCGTCAGAACTGGTGGGGGACGACCGCTTCCCGTTCACAGTGGGTCAAGAACTGCTACTCCGCATTGATGGAAAACGACTCATAGTCGAAAAGATGTAGGAGTGAGATCGATTGTTTCTGCAAGATAACAACCTTCCAGCGGCGTCGTTGTTTCTTGAAGGCAACAACTGCTTCCGCGGGGAAACAACCAGCATTTTCCCTCCATGGCCTCGATGCCGATTTGGCGCACGGTTGCTTGGGAGCTTCATTCCGAGCATCCACCCAACAGTCGGAAGAAGACGCTGCTCTACCAGAGACTCTTTGGGCGGCGGGTACGCAAAGGCGGCAAGGAGTACCGCTATGATGGACTGCTGGAAGGATTCAAAGGTCAACACCGAGTCCGTTTCGTCGATTACGAACGGCACTCACGCGGAGTCATCGCCGTCCCCAGAGAAGTCGCTGACAAGATCGGAAAGATACTCGCCGAACTCAAAATCGACCACCGAATCATCCAATACAGGAAACCAGAGAACTACCTCCGCAGAACATACGAAGAAGCGGAATCCACGCCGGATGCCGTGACCACTTGCACAATGCCCGGCTAGTCTCCGTTGTTCTGGTGTTGCTTCTTCTCGGCTCCGCCGTCTACGCCGCATGGTAGTTCCAAGAGAATCGGCGGCTTACGAGTGAACGCGACCAGCTCGCGCAACGCTTGGCCGAACGGGAAGATGAAGTGCGACGACTCGAAGCCGAGTTGAGCCAGACGTAACAGCGAATTGACAACCACGCTATCGCTTGGACCTCACAAGGAGAGATGCTCGTCGCACCTGCGCACCGTTCCCGTATTCACGCTGCGATTCTGCGGATGGGTCTCGCGGACGACTAGGGGATTCCGAGTTTCCGTTCTATTCTTGCCATTCTCTCGGCAACCTCGGATAGTTTCGTTCTGAGTTCGCTTATCTCGTTGCTCAGCCTAGCGTAGTTCCTGCTTGACCTTACGCTTGATCCCGATTCCTCTAGAAGAGAGATCAGCGAATCACCAAAGAAGAATGTACGGGACCGCTGTTCTCCTACTTGCCCGTGCGCCCCGACCTTTTCTTGCGCTTCTCGGCCCGTCTTGGAACAATGGGTTCACTCATTGTCGCCCCCCGGCCATGTTTCTTCCGCGCATTGGCGATTGCAGCAATAGTGACCGCAACAATGATGAGCACCAGAATTGCAGCGTTGAACAGTAGAGAACTCCAGTCGTCTTGCCAGACGGCCTCGATCGTAGTGGGCTCCTTCATTAGGACT
>CAZUTN010000142.1:0-3337 GCA_964623365.1 uncultured Candidatus Bathyarchaeia archaeon | reverse complement strand
GAAGGTCTTGATGTGGCAAGAAGATTCCAAAGTCAACTTCGGTGTTCTGGTGAACGTCAAAGGCGTTGTTGAACTGCACTACGTAAGCGTGCAACTCGCAGCCTAGAGCGCGGCAAACACAAGCTAGGGTGCGGAAGGAATGAAGCCGATCAAGAGAGATCGTGAGACTTCCCTTGCAGAAGTCTTCAACTACACTATTCTAGTGGGTGGAATGCTTGTCATAGCTGTCGTACTGGCGCTGCTTGTCCGGGTCCAGAGAGGACTGCTCGGCATAGTCCTTGCAGCCGTTGCTGTTGGGTTGCTCGTCTACTGGATTAGTGAGCTTAGAAAGACCGTCAAGAAGGAGTTTCACGTACCGACTGCCGTGGAATGGAGCCCAGACATATTGTATGAAGGCGACGAAATCATTGTGGTCGGAGTGGTGCCGGGCCCAGAGAGAAAGGTGAAGGCCGAGTTCAGGGACGGGATCCTTGAAGTCCAAGGAGGACAGAGATTTCGTGAGTTCGTACGCTTGGGAAAACACTTGAGAATCCAAGAAACGAAGTACGTCAACCGAGTCCTCCAGGTGAAGCTAAAGAAAGAGCCTCTTCCAAGCATGAACGAAGCATAAGAGCGGAAAAGCATACGGTGGAAGTCGATTCGCCGAAAGCGAACAGAGGCCGGTACCAAATCTCATGCTCAATCGTTGGGTTCTTCTGCACCTAGACTTTCGGCGCCTTCTGCACGGCTTTGGTTGATCTGGTTATTATTTCTCCGATTATCTTGCCGCTGGGTATGAGGATCTCTTGTCCATCCGATGATGATAGCTTGGTATACATTATCGTGATCTCTTCAACCACCCCGGTTTGTCCCGCAATGGTTACCAGATCTGCATGTTTGAACGGTCTTGACATCGCTATGAATATTCCAGCCACTGCATGGCTAAGCACGTTCTGCGTAGCAAGACCAACCACGAGCCCAGAGAATGAGCCAACTGTCAACGCTGAAGAGGGATTGATCCCGAATATGGAAGTCAACGTGGAGACAAGTACGGCTATGCCCGCAATCTTCGTGATAGTCCTGGTTGCTGCAGCAGTAGAGTGATCCGTCACCTGTCGCACGCCGTAGTAGACTACGCCGCTTGCGCTGGAAATCGCCGGATATCCCACGACGAATATCAGCAAGGCCTGAACGTAGGGAAGATACTGTCCATACTCTTGCATAGCGGGATGCGTCCACACCATATGAGTCGTGACGAAGAGTGCGACTCCCAGAAGCATCACGTACGCTATCGATTTCGCGAGCTCTTTCTTCCTCAGAGACGAATACTCAGACAGCAAGGCAGGGTCATCACAGCCGATGTAACCGTATAGCGACTGATAACTTTGACCGCGGGAGCCAGCGGTTCCCGGCCCATCCGCAAAGTCCTCATCATTTTTCCGATCTGAATAGGAGTCAACCAGGCTGGACTAACCGTTTTTCTTGAAGGCAACGAGACACCTGCCCCAGGTTTGATTCGGACCAAGCTTCGCGCACATGTCGATTTCAAAACAGTTCGGACGGGTGGACTGGGATTGCGCTGTGAGCTACCTTGAAACTCGCATCTACAACTCCCAACCAAACAGGCTTGCACACAGAGAAGAGCCAGAAGTGCGCTCAGAACCAGCGACAATCTGGCTGAATTGGTGCCACTGGAGTCAACGTCAGAGGAGAAGAGATTTGGAGCAAGGTCTCCTTCACTGCATGCGATGCCATCTGAGGATGCAGTGAAATGACAGACGAGAATGTGCAACTGAGCGTGTCTAATGCCGTAGCAACAGTCACGCTCAACCGTCCAGAAGTACTCAACGCTCTTGACCTCTCCACGGCTACCGGATTAGTGAGGGCAATCCAAGTTTGCAGGGACGATCGCGATGTGCGGGTCGTGACTATTACGGGCGCGGGTCGAGGTTTCTGTGCTGGAGGAGACATGAAGACAGCTTGGGAGCACATCCAAGCGAGACGCGACGCTCGCCACTTTTTCCGCGACTTGACGGTGCCCCTCCATTGTGCGATCACCGATATTCGGCTGATGGAGAAACCGGTCGTTGCCGCACTCAATGGTGCGACCGGAGGTGCCGGAATGAGCTTGGCAGCGGCCTGCGACCTCCGCCTTGCAGCAGAGAGCGCCAAGTTCAGGCAAGCCTACACCTCCATCGGCCTGGTGCCAGACGGAGGATGGACCGTCATCGTGCCCCACATCATCGGGACAGCAAGGGCGATGGAACTTCTACTAGTTGACCCAATACTGGACGCAAGGCAAGCATTGGCCTTAGGGTTCGTGCACGAAGTCGTGCCAGACGACAAACTCCAGGAGCGGGCCCGAGAGGTGTCAACCCAGCTCGCCCAGGGACCGGTGACCGCTCTTGGCGGCGCCAAGGCACTCGTCAATTCGGCGCTATTCCCAATGTTGGAAACACAACTGGAACGAGAAAGACAACGACTCATGACACAAGGCGACACGAAAGATTTCTTGGAGGGGCTCTCCGCGTTTGTGCAGAAAAGGAGACCTCGCTTTCAAGGCTGGTAGGGACCACCATCAATCCCATAGGGCCGCAGGTCGCTTGTGTCAAGGGTCATGAACGGTGAGGCCTAGACGCCAGGCGCGGTAGGTCAAGACCTGAACCAAAGGTTTGAAGCAGGAGGCTAGCCTCAAACACTCGTTCACAGCTCCCAGGTGAGCTGGTTTTCAGCTGATGATCGGAACACAGTCTTCAAGCGAACGTAGCCATGATTCGGCCTCATCAAGAGTTGCGAGATCGGAGTCTATCGCAATCCAGCCAACAGGCGCCTCAGCCATGACGTGACTCTCCTCGATGGCGAATCCAACCCTCTGCTCAACTCCTGTGCGTTCCTTGCCACGTGAACGAACAGCCTTCCCTTCTTCACGAACCAGTCGACAACGCGGTAGGTATCGTCGAGGTTCGCGGCTGACATGATTCGCTTCAGTTCGGAGAACATGGCCGAACGCAGACGGTGTTGGTCGGATATGTCGCGAAATATCCATTCACGCCGACACAAGAGCACGGGCAAAACCAGCAGGCGACCCATGAAGATGACGCGAAGATCTGACCGAAACAAGCCCTTTCGTGACTTCTCGAACACACAGACCGGAACCCGCCGTGGGACCCAGAGCATGTGACGAAAGAGCATCCCGACGCCTACGTCTCTTGTGGAGCTTGTTCCCCGCCATAAAGATTGCCCGCTTTCGGCCATTCTAGCCATCTCGGAAATCGACACGATCGGACTTCACAAGACGACTGGGAGAGATGCGTCGAGCGTTCAAAGGAAGGGCGAAGGTACGAGTCGGGATGGCGCT
>CAZUTN010000141.1:0-3352 GCA_964623365.1 uncultured Candidatus Bathyarchaeia archaeon | reverse complement strand
CTGTAAGGTCAAGTGTGTTTCGGGTGGCTTTCTCGAACGTGCGGATTCCACGTTCGCAAAGGACGACATTCGGGTTGCCTTCCAAGAGAATGTATTCCGTGGCTTGGAGCCATTCGTCGATCGTGTTCATCATTCCGCGTTTCAAGAGGGCGGGCATGCAGGATTTTCCAACGGCTCTGAGCAGCGAAAAGTTCTGCATGTTCCTTGCTCCAATCTGGATCATATCAGCATACTTGGCGACAAGATTAACTTTCTCCGGCTCAAGAACCTCGGTTACCACTGGCAAACCGGTCTCCTCACGTGCCTCCGCCAGCAGGCGCAAACCTGTCTCTCCTAGACCCTGAAACTCGTATGGCGATGTTCGTGGTTTGAAAACGCCTCCTCGCAGCAATGAAGCGCCGAGTTGCTTGGCAGCACGAGCAACTTCCAGCAATTGTTCCCGGCCTTCCACGGAACACGGGCCCGCGGTGATCACGAGTTTCCGTGCGCCAATATCTACCGTTCCGACCTTGACCACTGATGTCTCGTTCTGAAACTCCCTGCTGGCTAACTGAGCTCTTAGACTTGAGAGAACGAAGCTTTCAACGATCTTGGTTCCCTTCAGCGCGTCTAGGTCTTTTGGAGCCGGATTTCGGTGCGTGACAAGTAGCGTTCGTCCGTTCCAATCTACAGCTCTGGCCTCAATTCCTTTCTTGTTGAGGAGGTCGAGGGCTTCTGTGATTGCTTCGCGGCTCGCTTCTTTGCGCGTGGTCACTATCAAGCAACCATTCTCCTGTTCGTTACTACGCCTTCTCCTTCAGTTTGATGACGCGTTTTGCCGCGTCCGCGATGTGACGGGCCGTCAGTCCGTAGATCTCCATGAGTTCACGCAGGTCTCCGGATTCGCCGAATCTGTCTCGGATTCCGATCATTTCAATCGGGACGGGGCTGTCTCTGCAGACTATTTCAGCGACGGTACCGCCTAAGCCGCCTAGGATGTTGTGGTCCTCAACAGTAACGATCGCGCCCGTCTCTCGTGCAATCTCGGCGACAGCTTGTGCGTCTGCTGGCTTGACTGTATGCATGTCTAGTAGAGAGGCTTTGATACCTTCTCTCCGCAGTATGGTCTCAGCTTCAATTGCTTCTGGGACGAGGAAGCCAGATGCAACTATTCCAACGTCTGATCCGTCGGTGACGCGTCTGGCTTTGCCGATTTGGAATCCATTCTCATCATCGAAGATCTGTGGAATCTCGCCTCTCCCCAGCCTGATGTAGAATGACCCTGTCGTCTCCACGGCCGCTCGTAGGGCGCATCTCATTTCTGAAAGGTCTGCTGGAAGCACCAACGTGGTTCCGGCGACCGCTCTGATGAGCGCGATATCTTCGAAGCATTGATGCGACGAACCATCGGCGGACGGCGAGATTCCTGAGTGTGTCGCGATCATCTTGACGTTTAGACCATCCCGCGCAACGCTGTTTCTGATCTGTTCCCAAGCGCGTCCGGCTAGGAAGGTCGCGTAGGTGCTGACGACAGGTATTTTTCCAGCCGATGCAAGTCCCGCGGCAGTCCCTATCATGTCCTGCTCACTGATTCCGAGATTGAAATAACGCTCCGGGAAGGCCTCGAATGCGCTTACTCCAGTGGACTTTCCAAGATCTCCTGTGATCACGACGAGATTCTTGTACTCTTTGCCGAGTTCCACAAGAGCCTTGCCGAGCTCCTTCCTTAGCGACGGCATTCCGAAGCCTCTTATCACATCTCGATCGCTGTTGCGTCCTGAGCTAGGAGTAGCGTAGTTCTTCCATGGCCCAGTCGAGGTCCTCTTCGCTGAAGGAAGCGTTGTGCGAGTTCGCATCGCCTTCTAGGAACGATAGACCCTTCCCTTTCACAGTTCGCGCGATTATCACCGTAGGGCGATCGGTAGTCCACTCGGCTACATCGAATGAATGGTGAATCTGCATGAAGTTGTGGCCATCGATCTCAAGAACCTGCCATCCGAACGACCGCCACTTCCTATCCAAAGGCTCCTTCTTCTTGATTCTCTCAGTGGCGTCGTCTGACTGGACGCCGTTTCGGTCGATAATCGTTGTGACGTTGGAGAGGCCAAGATGACTGGCCGTCATGGCTGCCTCCCAGATCTGGCCCTCATCGCACTCTCCATCGCCAGTCAGAGCGAAGACTCTGTAGGTGCTGCCGTCCAGTCTCGCGGCAAGAGCCATTCCGTTAGCAACCGAGAGTCCTTGACCGAGCGATCCGGTAGACACGTCGACTCCGGGAGTTGCTCGCGTAGGGTGCCCCTGCAGCATACTTCCCGTCTTCCGAAGGGAGGAAAGCGTTCCTTGATCGAAGTACCCAGCGTGGGCCAATGTTGCGTAGAGCGCTGGAGCCGCGTGACCTTTGCACAGGACTAGTCTATCCCGCTGGGACCAAGTTGGATCTTCCGGTTTGTGGTTCATGCGGTCAAAGTAGAGTGACACAAGAATATCCACGCATGACAGAGAAGGTCCCAGATGCCCGGTCCCAGCGCTTGCTATCATTGCGACGATGTCGCGTCTAATTCGTTGGGCAATCTCGGTCAGAG
The DNA here is from genome assembly GCA_964623365.1 of uncultured Candidatus Bathyarchaeia archaeon. Classification (GTDB taxonomy): domain Archaea; phylum Thermoproteota; class Bathyarchaeia; order 40CM-2-53-6; family 40CM-2-53-6; genus CAVPLU01. The sequence goes on along the minus strand of CAZUTN010000141.1, from coordinate 791 downwards.
ACTGAAGTGCATCCTCCGAGAATTCCAAGCTTGCAGACAATTCGTTTCGTACACTATCTCTCACAAAAACCACCTTCGCAGCCCGCCCGAGTTTGGGGGGCGAGCTACCATCCAAAATAGAAGACAAAGCTCACTGCAAACGGAAAGGATGGATAAGCAGTGCCCTTTCGCATGAGCCGCGCCTTCAGTTCGCTGGTCACCCTAGGACGAGGTTCACGTACTTAAAGCCAAGTATCGTAGTTCGACTGGTTGTCCGCAGGGATCGGTCAAAATCAGCGGGATCAGGCAGCTTTGTCAGACTTTATGAAGAGCAGTGCAACACACCTCCACGAGTCCGTTGAACTTGACCTGGATCAAGACAATTCCTGAAGAGAAGGCCACAGGAGACTTGAAACGCGCTTACGAAGCGGTGTCGCAGGCACGTGGTAAGGTTTCTAATATCATGCGTGCTCAGAGTCTGAATCCGAATGCGTTGAGATCTCATCTTGAACTCTACGTGAACCTTGTCTATGGCAAGTCAGGTCTGAGCCGGGGCGAGCGCGAGATTATCGCGACGACAATCTCTGCGCACAATCATTGCGACTATTGTGTCACGCACCACGGGGAGGCCCTCAGGTTCTACCTGAAGAACGGCAATCAACTGGAGACCTTCAAGCGGGGGCAGCAACCCGAAGATCTACCCCAAAGAACCAAGACTCTCATTGACTATGCTCTCAAGCTCACCGTAGAGCCCGGCAAGGTTGTGAGAGCGGATCTGGAGGCTCTGCGAAGGATCGGAATCACTGATTCAG
>CAZUTN010000140.1:0-3361 GCA_964623365.1 uncultured Candidatus Bathyarchaeia archaeon | reverse complement strand
ATACCGCTAGTCTTCATGACAGCCTGGCATATGCTGGTTACGAGAGCTGGGATCTCTCCAGGAGATGACGTACTCGTTCTGGGGGCAGGTAGCGGCGTTGGAAGCGCGGCAATCCAGATAGCCAAGCTCTGGGGAGCGCGCGTAATCGCGACAGCTGGCAGCCAAGACAAACTGCGACTTGCGAAGGAGCTGGGCGCGGACGAACTCGTCAACCACAGCCAACAAGATCTCGCGGAGGAAGCAAGAAGGATCACGAATAGACGAGGCGTCGACATCGCCTTCGAGCACGTTGGCTCGGCGACCTGGGAGAAGAGCATCAAAGCCCTCGCAGTTGGCGGGAGGCTGGTGACCTGCGGAGCGACAACAGGCTACGCGGCTCAGACAGACATACGCTACGTGTACGCAAGGCAGCTCTCGATTCTAGGCTCGTACATGGCCAGCAAGGCGGAACTCCTGAAAGTAGTCGACCTTGTGAGGCAGCGACGACTGAAGCCCGTCGTCGACAAGGTGTATCCGCTCGCTGACGCTGCCAAGGCGCAGGAGAGAATGGAGAAGAGAGAGCACTTCGGGAAGATAGTCTTGAGACCATAGAACCAATCCTGGGTTCCGCGAGTCGGAGGCTTCTGGTTGCGCGTCGAGGCTAACGACGCATTTCCTCACATGGCTAGATTGAAGGACGGCTCGATGGTTCTGATTCGAAGAGCATCTCCTGAAGACTTCCAAACACTCTTCTCCATGTTCACTTCTCTCTCTGACGACACGATGTTCCGCAGATTCCTGAGGTCGCACAGGAGGCTCACCAAGACGGATGCTGAAGAGATGCTTCGACTGGACGACCGAAACGTCACATCACTGATAGCGATTGTGGCGGAGGATCGCAGGGAGCAAGCTGTTGGCGAGGCCCGCTACGTAACTGACCCGGCAGGCCGGCTCGCCGAAGCGGCCGTCGTGGTCGCTGACGAATGGCAGAATCGTGGTCTCGGAACCGCACTGTTCTCTGACCTCATTGCAGAAGCGAAGAGGCAGGGACTGTCCAAGATGTTCGCGTACTTTGACATCGAGAACAAGTCGATCATCCGTGTGGGGGAAAAGGTTGGTTTCAAACTGGCGCGGAAGGAGGGAAGAGCCAACTATTCGATGATGAGAGCGGAAATTGACCTCTAGCGCTGCGACACACGACGACGAGGAGTATAGATCGCCACCATCCCCTTCCAGACCTCCTCGTAAGCTCGACTCATCGTGTCAATGAGCGGGCGACTGTTTGTCCAAAACCCGACATCCGCGCCCGCCTCCAGACTGTCATCGTCGGGGATGCGTTGATAGTAGAGCAGGTTACTGCGATCCACTATCACGATACGCGCGGGGCCGAGCGTTTCTGAGTGCCTAAGGTCCGCAACGGATAGCAGTATCTTTGCCCTTGCCGTGTTTTGCTTGGTGATAGGCGCGATTATCCGTATCCGAACGTTCCGTTGCCGAAGCGCTTTGAGATCCTGCAGCCGATGAGCAGCGAGGATCTCTACTCCCTTCATGGTAGTCCAGAAGTCCACACTGTCTCGGCAACTTTGCAGGATCTGCGAGAGTTTGTGACGCACTTCAACCCTACCCTTCAGGATGGTCAATTCTTCCTCGGTCTTCCCTGCCTTAATTGCTTCGAACCACGCCAGCGCCGGAGTTGCGCTGCTCCATATCTCGTTGAAGTATGCGCGGAGGTTTCGCACAAATGAGCGACTACTTATCCACAGCGTGACCTGCTCAGGCCCTTGAGCCCCGGCCTCTTCTGTTCCGCCAATGCCGAAGAGCGCCTCCGTGTCGTCAATGATCGACACTCTGGGCACAGGCCTACGAGCCAAGTCCAAGTGCCGAAACGCGATCAGATTCTGTAGCGGTTCAACCAACTTTGCCGTGGAAGCGTTGATGTCGGTGATCACTCGGATCTTGCGACCTCGCTTCGCCAGCATTGATAGCGTATCAACAACCACACGGCCGCCTCCTCCAGCCAGGTCCGTGGAGACCATGATCGAATCGATCTGAAGCTTCGAACTTTCGCACATGAAGAGCAGTTTCTGTCTTATCCTAGTTCTTCCTTCGAGGACTTGAAACCTCTCGAAGGCCGGAGCTGCCGTTTCGACGCTGAGACTCTCAAATGCACGTTCGAGGGCACCACTTCGCTCCTCAAGCGCTGCAATCTTGCTCTTCCGCTCTGCGATGAGTATGTCGAGGCATCGGGGGAACGGCGCAGCCTGGAATCTAACTGGTTGTTCCAAGCTCGCCTCAACAAGCCCTCTGCGTTGCAGGTTTCTTAGAGTTCGGTAGGTCTCGGTGCGATTCAGCTTGAGGGCTCGAGCGACCAGACTTGCCCTTTCGACGCCCCGCTTCGCAAGAAAGGTGACGACCCTCGCTTCGTTCTTGCTCAACCCGTAGTCCACGAGCTGAGAGACGATCTCGTCCATCGTCCGAGCTGTCTGATGCGAGAAGCTCATTGTATCACGTTGGAGCGTGTCTGTTACAAATGCGACATGCACTCGAATATAAGTCAACCAATCCCTAAACCATTCGCTAGGTGCAATCGAGATGCCCATTGATCCCGAGTTCATGAAGATGCCAGTGGTTGGGGATCACATAGGTCACGAAGTTCGAGGGACCGTCCAGCCACCGAAGAAGCTTGGAATCCACGGAAAGATCGTTGCGGTGGACTTTGACATCTGCATAGCGGACGGAATCTGCATCTCAGTCTGCCCGGTCAACGTCTTCGATTGGCTTGAGACACCTGACTGCGAAACCCCGAACGCGAGCGGACAGGCGATCCTAGCCGCAAAGAAGGCGGACCCGGCTAGGGAGAAGGACTGCATCTTCTGCCGCGCATGTGAGATCCAGTGCCCCGTCACGGCAATCAAAATCACCGAACCATAGCCGCCCAAGAACTCACAACCTCGAACCTCCGTTTTCTGTTCTCTCCCGTACCAGACGAAACCAAATCTCGTCGATCACCACACTGACGGAGCAACGTACAAATCACTGAGCCAAGGCGTACAAGGAGGAGCGCGCAAATTGGTGCAGCTCTCTCCAAGTTTTCCAACGTTTCTGGCAACTGTGGTCGTAGTCACGGCTTCGGGAGCTCTGGCCCCAGGGCCGCTCTTCGCCGCGAGTCTCCTCCAAGGAACGAAAGGCGGCGCGAAATCGGGCTTCATAATCTCCGTCGGGCACATGCTCGTGGAACTTCCACTTGTCATGGTAATAGCGCTGGGAATCTCAAGCGTGATGAACTTCCCGGGATTCGCGTTCGTCGTCGGCTTGGTCGGGGGGTCCGCTCTGATAGGGTTCGGCCTTCTTCAAGTCAGAGTTGCGATTCGGCAGCACATCA
>CAZUTN010000139.1:0-3370 GCA_964623365.1 uncultured Candidatus Bathyarchaeia archaeon | reverse complement strand
GATTGAGCCCGGAAACCGGGTACTCTTCCCGGAGCCTCTGTGGCCAACGTATTCGGTTGCTGTGTTGATAGCGGGCGGTACGCCAGTCCCTGTGCGCACACGAGAACCGAATGGATTTCGATTGACTGCGAAGAAGCTTGAGGGCAGAGTGCACAGAGGGACCAAGATGTTGATCATCAACAATCCGACCGGCGTTGTCCTTTCGCGCCGCGAGTTGGAAGAGCAGGGCGCGTTCTACGTCTTTCCGAATATCTCTTCGCTTGGTTTATCGTCTGCGGACATGGCGGCGTACTTGCTCGATGAATTCCGGGTTGCAACGGCGCCGATGTCGGGTTTTGGGCGAGCCGGAGAAGGTTTCATCAGAATTTCGTACGCGGCGAGCATTGACATGATTGGAGACGGCCTTGAACGATTGCATCGCGCTTTTGTAGAATTGAGGAAGAAGGCTGCGTAGTTGAATAGTGGCAGCTTACGGCGCCATATCATTTAGTCGTCAGGTCGTCTGCCGGGTTCCCGGGACGCTGATGTCTTTGGCCTCGATGAGAGGGATGAGCTCGATTTCGTTGCGTCTTAGAAGACCACGCGCGTTTTTCTGAAGGTCGACGAGGGCTATTGCAGTCCTGACCTCCGCTCCCGCGGAGCGTAGGGTTCTAGCCGTTGAGAGGACGGTGTTTCCGCTGAGCGTCACGTCGGCTATGATCGCGACCTTTCCTCCCCCGTCCAAAAGGTTCTCGAGTTTCTCGTAGGCGTAGATCGGCGCGCCTTGGTGAATGAACAGCGAACCTAGTTTGGCGTACATGCCGACGACCGCTACGATTGGGTCAGCCTCGACCGAGGGGCTTGCTATCTTGTCGACTTCCAGCTTTGCAAGTTCGTCCAATGTGAGGCTGACTGCTATCTCGAGGCTGGTAGGCTCGGTGAATATCATTGCCATGTCGATATAGTAGTCGCTTTGGCCCCCCGAAGGGCCCCTAAATTCTCCGAGGAAGAGCGCTCTTTCCTCGACGAGTCTTGCAAGGGCGCTACGGAGGTTCTGGATTGTTGATTCCGCATGGGCCACTGTCGATAACCACCTGCTGGACCTTTTCGGAAGCTTTCACATACTTCATGACGATCCCATAAGTCTTGAGCGGTATAGCGTTCAACTCTCTGAGGTTGGCGAAGACATCGGCGATCTTGATGAGGCGGTGGAGCTCCAGTTCTTCTCGTCGAAGATTCTCGAGCCCGCCCTGCTGTCTGTCCACAAGAACCACGACGTGTCTCACGTTCCCGCTCCCACGGAGAATCCCCGCGTCTTCGACTGTGCTGCGGCCGGTCGTTACAAGGTCGTCGACCAGAAGGACGTTATCGCTGGCGTTGACCACGCCTTCGATGCTCTTGCCCAGCCCGTGCGCCCTCTGTTCCTTCCTCACGTAGATGAGCGGGGTTCGCATCTTCTGGCTGACAACGGTTGCGACCGGGAGGCCAGCTGTCGGGACGCCTGCTATCTTGTCGATTTTCCACTTGGGCTGGACCTCGTTCTTGATGACCTCGACGTATAGGTCGCCAATCCTGTCCAGCACATCTGGATAGGACGGAGCTAGGCGAAGGTCTATGTAGTATGGGCTCCGACCGCCAGAGGTCAGTTTGAAATCCCCGAATTTGATGGCCCCAATCCGCAGGAGAAGAATCGAGGCTTCCTTGCCGAGGATCGGTTTCTTCTCTTTCCAGATGATTTCGTCGGGGTCGATGGGAAGAACCCTTGGGGGCTAGACTTCAGGCAATATATAAGAGTATCAAGCCGACCGATCAAGACACTACGAGGGTCTCAGGAATTTTCCGTGGCCAGGCTTTGCAGGGATCTTTGCATCGTAGGTGACGACCGTGCCTCTGACGACTGTGAGAACGGGTCAGGCTTTACATCATCAGCCCTCGAAGTGGCTGCACTGCTTGGAGTGGAGCGAATCTACTCTGACAGCCCTATCCTTTTTCGTGTCCGCAAGGACTGGGTCTGCGTCCGTTTCGATCTTAGTTGCCCTTTGGCTGGAAAAGTCGCGTCTTCTTCGCAGGCGTCTCTGAGAACGCTTGAACGAGTCTCTCGATCGGAAGTAGACCTCTGCTCACACAGTTGAGTATTACCGATGGTGCCCTTTCTACTCCGTGGCTGCCTGAGGGGAGTCGGTTGAACAATGGTGAAAGAGATATTCGACCGCCCCATCTCTCTCACGGTGTGTGGGACGTGATCGCTGCCCAGTGTGTCTATCTGCCGTCGCACGATTTCGGACCCACTCTTCTTAAGTTCGCGCTCGCAGCCAAGAGGGACTACGGATGTCCAGAGACGGCTCTTCTTCGAAGCAGATGTGACGGCTATGATATCGATAATTGGGGCGGGTAGGGTTGGTAGCGTCAGCGCCTTTAACATTCTACGAATGCGCATTGCAGATGTCACGCTGATTGACGTTCAAAATGAGCTGGCCCGAGGAGAAGCGCTCGACCTGATACAGTCATCTCCGGTGATCGAGTTCGACGGTAGGATCAAGGGCAGCTCGAAGATATCTGACATCGAAGGGTCAGATTTAGTGGTTGTGACCGCCGGAATTCCTCGGAAGCCAGGCATGTCGCGACCGGAACTGCTTGAGAAGAATGCTGGCATCGTATCCGCGATCGTCGGCGAGGTCGCTAGGTATGCCCCTAGCTGCAAGATCATGATGGTGACGAACCCGGTCGATGTCATGACCTACCTGGCCTATTCGAAGTCTGGTTTCGAGCGGAACAGGGTCTTCGGAATGGGGGGAATCCTTGACACGTTGAGATATCGCTCGTACATTGCGCTTGAACTCAATGTCTCTCGGGAGGACATTAGAGCCCTAGTCATCGGCGAACACGGCGACCACATGATGCCTCTCGTGGACTACACGACCGTCTCCGGCATACCTGTGAGAAAGCTCCTAGGCAAGCCGACGATCGATCGCATAGTCGAGAACACCAAGTCAAGCGGCTCAGATGTAATCAGCCTGAAGGGAGGAACGGTCTACGCTCCAGCTGCGGTGATCGCGGTCATGGCAGAGGCCGTTCTCCGGGGCAGAAATCGAGTAATGGCCGCTTCAGTGATCCCAAACGGAGAGTACGGATTGAGGAACCTTGCGATAGGGCTTCCAATCGTCCTTGGCAAGGATGGGGCTGAGAAGATCATCGAATTGTCGATCGATGACGCTACAAAGAGCAAGCTGATGGAATCGGCGAACGCGATCTTCTCTGGAATAGAAAAACTCGGTCTTGCTCGGGGCACTCCGTAGTCGGAAATGTCATCATGCATCGCGACTGTCACGTCCTCGCAAACGCGCGTTGGGCAGCTCTGCCTTCTGCCGCAGAAGAATCGTCTCATCGTAGT
>CAZUTN010000138.1:0-3456 GCA_964623365.1 uncultured Candidatus Bathyarchaeia archaeon | reverse complement strand
AGAGCACGGCAGTTAGTGGCAGGGCGAAGTAGCCCACACCGATGAGCGAGCTGACCAAGAGTCCAGATACGACCGCGCCAGCTTCAGGATTGGTTGGGAAGAGATAGAATGCCCCGGCTCCAAGTTTCAAGATTGCCATGAGTGGATAGAGCATGAACTTCGTGGCCGTCTTCAGAGTGGAATGTTCTCTAATCAGTTGTGCAACGGTCGGGCTGAACGAGTAGTACCAAGCATTGAAGACGATCATGAAATTCGATCCCGTACTCGTCTTCACGATCGAATTGTCGCGGAAGTTCCTCAGGAACTGAACTTCATCGGAAAGTTCAGCCCCGTACGTGGCGGTTGCGATCAGACATCCTCCTCCCGTCGTCACAATCTGGACGGTAATCGCAACGTTGCGAGTCAATGCGCCGCTTGTTCCCGTTATGGTGACTGTGTAGGTTCCTGCGGGCGCCCCTGCAACCGTAGCGGTAAGAATTGACGTGCCAATTCCGCCCGCTGGCGGTGTCACCGGATTCGTTCCGAAAACCAAAGTCAAGCCACTTGGCCCTCCGGAATGAGTCAGATCCACTGGCGAAGAGAATACCCCCACAGACTGCACCGTTATCGTTGATTGTGCGGAGGCGCCAGGACCGAGAGACAGCGAAGACGGTGACGCGGTAAGCGTGAAGTCAGCAAGCCCGGCAGTGATCTGCACTCCTACATCCGCGGTGTGCGTTAGCGCACCACTCGTTGCGGTTACCCGAAACGTGAACGCTCCGGTGGAAGCACCAGAACTTGCTGCGATCGTCAGCGTTGATGTTGCCGTCGCATTGGCCGGAGGCGTTATCGGAGTTGGAAGCGTATGCGTGACGCCTGTCGGCGCTGCCCCGACCCACGAACCCGAAAGACCGACCGATGAACTGAAGCCATTGATTGATGTTACGGTGCATGTGCTCATGCCGCTGGCACCTTGCGCCACACTTATCGACAATGGACTGCAAGCAATGCTGAAGTCCGGGATAGCAACTGATGTAACCTGAACCGTCAGCGTAGCGCCGTGTGACAACGCACCACTGGTTCCCCCTATCGTGATCGCGTACGTTCCTGGAACCGTGGATGCCGCAGCGGCAACAGATGTCAAAGAAGTTGCCGAACCTCCTGCCGGCGGTGTGACCGGGTTTGTTCCAAAGCTTACTGTCAGACCCGCAGGCGCGCCCGACGCGCTTAACGTCACGGCCGAGGAGAAGCCTGCAAGCGAGGTTACGTTCGTTGTGGTTGTTGTAGACGCGCCTTGAGCAACGCTTAGACTTGTTGGGTTGAGCGAGATCCCGAAGTCTGGAGTAGTCAACGTGAGCCTTGCGACCTTGTTGGCCGAAGACTCAAGCATCCACGCGTTACCTGATCCGTCAACCACCACGTCGTGAGGACTGCTTCCAGCCGCCAACGCCCACTCGGTGAACTGGCCTGTCGTGGATCCGGTGTTGGTGCTGTTAACAGGGCTCACCGTGGAAGTTGAAGGCAACACTGGACCGGTGACCGTGGTTACAATTGTCCCCAGCACCGGAGAGAATGGCGCGACTGCCGGAGCCACAGGACCCGTAACGACCCCGCCGCTGGATGTGTCAAGTCGAGCAATCTTGTCTGCGCCTTGTTCGGCAACCCAAGGATTCTGTGTCACCGGACTAATGCTGACGACCTTGACGTCGGCATTGGATGTCGGAATCTGCCATTCCTTGAACGTATTGTCTCCTCGCAACACGCCGACGTAGTTATCCGTTGTAGTTGCACTCCGCGAAGTGTACCAAACCTGACCCAGAGCATCCACATCCAGAAAAGCGCCGCTGGATGAGGGATGTGCCGGAATCGACCAAGTCGTAAACTGACTTGCAGCCCTATCCCATTTCACAATCGCGGTCAAGCCCGCGAACCATATGATTCCTGAGCCTGCATAGACCCCGGCGGCAGCTCCGCCCGCACCGGCGGGAAGCGTCCAGTTGTAAAACGTGGCGCTTCCCGTGCTAGGATCGTAGATAAGCTCGCCCATCGAGTCTTTCCACCATTCAGTGAACCAAGCTCTGATGTAAGTTCCTCCAGGCTCAACCGAGATGTACAGGGGGCCTGAGTTCGGGGTCTCCAGCGTGTACTCCTTGAAAGTGCCGTTGCTGGGGAAGAAGACAAAGACCTTGTTGGTGTTATACTCAGTACCGACGACTACTGTCGATCCCGACATCGATGTCACCGCCAAACCGTAGGGCGCGGCACCGGCGGTGGGAATAGTCCATTCCCGGAACGTATTCGTCGACGAGTCTAGGTGAACCACCTTGTTACCCGTAGATTCCACGAACCAGCAACAACTACCGGAAGGATCCAACGCCAAGCTGAGCGGAGCGCTGCCAGCAGTCGGTATCGTCCACTCGGTCAGCGTGGCTGAAGTGGAAGCGTGAACTGGCTGCGTAAGGGGAGTTGCAAGAATCAAGGCCGAGGTGAGCATCAAGGACATTAGGAAAACGGCTAACGCGTTTGCCAAGAACGAACTCCGCATCAATACCTCCCCATGTACCTGCTACTCACCGGAACCAAGACTAGGAAGATTGCCAGTACTCATTGTGCGATGGGAGTCTATTTCACACTTTCTGAACTTGGACACCCGACTTGGAGCTTCCGCCCTCCGCGCCAAGACCCCCTCCAGCTTGGTCACGGATTCACCAGCCTTGCGTGTTGGACCCCCATGTAAACACATGAGATATCAACAGGCATGAGCAGTGCTGGTCACCTTGGTGTGCGAATCCTTTGAAGACTTATCCGGAGCTTGTGGCCGTTGTGAAGAAAGAGGACAATGATCGAAGTTCAAGCGAGGCCAAGATCGGGACACAGAGGGTCGATGTTGAGCTCGTCGAGCAGCTACGATTTCAGACGCCATTTGGGTGATTCAGTTTGACCTTTCACACCGCTTCGTCATCCCCAGCGAAGCGGGCGAGGGCGGGTCCTGCCTGAAGCTCATGCTTCCGGGCCATGGGCTACAGGAGTATGACGCCTACATGCTCCTCAGCGTTGCGGGCGATGTTGAGATCATGCAGATTGTCGATCCGATATGCACCATTGTTGCCAAGATCAAGAAAAGCCTGCTCCCGGAACTGAAGTGACCATAAGCATCTGCCGGTCTCAAACCGTTCCGATTGGAGCGGTGTCTCGCCTTCATGTGAAGTGATTCTCCTCAAAGATGGGTTTTGCAGGCTTACTCGTGAAGAAGAGGCCAGAGACGGATGGGCGGGATGAAGCCTATCAGGCTCTGCCCGAGCAAGACTAGAATCGCCTGCACGACGCACACGATGCCGATGATGACCGCGATCGGAGCAAATGACAAGATTCCTCCTATGATTCCGAGCAGGTCCTCAGCAAACTTGAACAGCAGGTACAGGAGCAGCGTCGCCGCGACGAACACTATGATCAGCACGGTTGCTGAGGCCTGAAAGG